>JAIYCA010000296.1 GCA_027488265.1 Planctomycetaceae bacterium | reverse complement strand
ATGCGAAGACCCGCAGCGCACGCTTGCAAGAATCCGCCTCCTCTACGTCGGCGGCGAAGCACTTCCCCCCGACATCGCAGATCTCTGGTCGCGCGGGCGTCGACTTGAGAATGGCTATGGGCCGACGGAATGCACGGTCACGTGTCTTCGCTCGACAGTTCACAGTGGTGAAGAAGTCACGATTGGTCGCGCGATTCCCGGCTCGTTTGCCGCGATCATCGATCCCGATGATCCTGCGCTGCGTGTGATCGAAGACGACGCACGAGGCGAGCCCGTTCTTGGCGAACTTGTGGTGGGCGGCGCGTCGCTCGCGCGCGGATATCGCGGACAACCCGATGTGACCCGCGCACGCTTCGTTGAACACCCGCAACTTGGGCGCGTGTATCGCACGGGCGACCTCGTCCACCGCGATCTGCGCGGCGAGTTTCACTACCACGGGCGGATCGATGCACAGGTGAAATTGCGTGGCTATCGCATCGAACTCGGCGCGATTGAAGCGAAACTCGCGGCGCATCCAAGCGTGCTCGAAGCCGCGGCGACGGTCGAAGACGCAAACACGCCGCGCGCACGCCTTGTTGCCCATGTTGTTGCCTGCACAGGTGCCACCATCGACGTCGCACAACTGCGCGACGCCCTCGCTGCCGAACTTCCCTCGTACATGGTGCCCACCACCATCGCGACCATTGATGCGATTCCTCGTTCGGTCGGCGGAAAGCTCGATCGGAAGCGCCTTCCGCGCATCATCGATGCTTCGCATGAGATTCGCGAGCGTGACTTTGTTGCGCCGACAACCGCGACCGAACGTGCCGTTGCTTCTGCGTTGGCTACCGCGCTTGGCCGAGGAAGCCGCTCGCCCGTGCACACAGCGCCGTCAGACGCTGATCAATTCGTGTCGATCGATGATGACATCTTCGACGATCTTGGACTTGACTCACTCACCATCGCGATTGCGATTTCGCATCTTCGCGCCGACGAACGCACTCGCGCAGCAACGGTGCGCATTGCGTACGAACACCGCACGGCGCGCGCGATCGCACATGCCGTCGACAACGTGCGCGGACGCGGCGACTCGAGATTCGTCGGGAAAAATCAGACGAATGCATCGCGCACGAATACTGGCGCAACGCCGGACGCAGCACGCGCGCACGTTCGCGGGACTTCCAGGCCGATCACTTTCACGTTGGCGCAAGGCGCCTTTCTCACAGTGCTCGTCGTCGCGCTTGCGCAGTTCCTATGGATTCCAACGATTGGCGATCAGCTCGAGAATGCGTGGGTCGGCGGTGGCATCGCGACCGTGGCCGTTGCTCTCATCGCGGGCGCATCGCTCGTCGCGTACACCGGACTTGCGATCGCCGTTGGAATCGCGGCAAAGTGGCTGCTGATTGGCCGATACACGCCGATGCGCGCGCGTGCATTTTCCGGTTGGCATCTTCGACACTGGATCGTCGTACGACTCGTTTCGCTTGCTCCGTGGGAGATGCTTGAAGCAGTTGGCCTCGCACCGCTTGCCTTGCGACTCCTCGGAGCACGCATCGGGCGCAACGTGCACATTCATCGAGGCGTGCGTCTGACCGAGGGCGGCTGGGATCTCATCACGCTCGAAGACGACGCGACCATCGGACAAGACGCGTGTCTTCGCGCGGTCGAACTCGAAGCGGGAACTATCGTTGTCGGCCCGGTGACGGTGCGGCGCGGAGCAACACTTGAGACGCGCGCGGGGCTTTCACCCGGCGCAGAACTCGGTGAAGGAAGCATTCTTCGCGCACTCTCGAATCTCTCGCCTGGCGTCGTGGAATCGCACGCGCTTCTTGACGGAATTCCCGCAGAGAAACTGGCGAATGCGACCGAACCACCTGCGGTCACGCCCGCGCCGTCGCCAGTGGCGCGCGCCATCATCGCACTCACACTCTTCGCAATCATCGTGTCAGTACTTGTTGCGCCATGGACCCTTGCGGCTTCGCTCTTTGGGCTCCTCCCCGATCAGGCCGCGAGTACGACTTCGGTTTACGCGCATCTTTACGGAACATCGGACGCACTCATTCCAACAGTCGCCGGACTAGCGCGAATCGTGGGCGCCACGATTTTCGCTGGCATCGGAACCGTGCTGTTGCAAGCACTGCTTGTACGTGTACTCGGCAAGCCACCGCGAGGCCCCTACGCACTTGGCAGCATCGCAAGCCTGCGGATGTCGCTGCAATCCATGCTTGTCGAAGGTGCGGGCCGATGGCTCTCTGGCACGATCATGTGGCCGATGTGGCTCAACCTCGCGGGAGCACGCATCGGTCGAGGCTGCGAGATTTCGACCGTGACCGATGTCGTGCCATCGACCGTCGAAATCGGGCGCGAAACATTCTTCGCTGATGGCATCTATCTCGGCGGTCCACGTTTGCATGCAGGCACCGCAACGATTGAGCCCGTGACGCTCGAATCCTCGTGTTTCGTTGGGAATCACGCGGTTCTGCCGTCAGGAACGCGTCTTGCCCGCGAAACACTTGTTGGGATTTCGACGCGCGGCGATGGCCTTCCTGACGAAGTGGGTGCATCGTGGTTCGGGCATCCGATCTTCCGACTCCCACGACGCGAAATCGTCGAGATGTCTCGCGAACTCACGCACGAACCCCCGCTTGTACGGCGAGTCAATCGTTGGATGTGGGAACTCGCACGCTTCGCGCTTCCCATCGGGCCGGTGTTCCTCGCGCTCGTCATGTATCGCGTGCTTGAAGTCGCAGAGCGAACCGCGAGCGCTTGGACCTTTCGCTTCATGTGGCTGCCATGCGCGCTGCTCGCAGCGTTCGCTGCGCTTGCCGCCAGCGTGCTGCTCCTCAAATGGGCGCTCATTGGTCGCGTCAAACCGGGAACTCACGCGCTCTGGAGTTGCTGGTGTAGCCGCTGGGATTTCCTCTACGTCATGTGGGGCATGTGGGCATCGAAGCCACTCGCACTCCTCGAAGGCACGCTTCTCCTCGTTGCATATCTACGACTCATGGGCTGCCGCATCGGAAAGCGCGCATTGCTCGGAAGCGGCTTCTCACACGTCGTTGATCCGGACATGCTTCATTTCGGTGACGATGTCACAGTGCAGGCGCTTTTCCAAGCACATACGTTTGAAGATCGCGTGCTGAAGGTCGATCACGTCTTCATCGAAGATCGCGCGACTGTTGGCGCGAACACCGTACTCCTGTACGGAGCACGCGTCGGTCGCGGTGCGATTGTGGAGCCGCACTCCGTGGTGATGAAGCGCGAGGTGTTGGTGTCGGAAACGCGCTATGAAGGCGTTCCGACGCAGCCGATTGGGCCTGTTTTCATGCATGTCGCAGCGACGACGACGACGACGACAACGACGTCGACACCCGACGCAGTCTGAGGCTGTTCATGACGACCGTCACGCTCGAAAGTGCCATCGCGGCACTTGCGAGAATCGGCGGCAACATGACTCCCGTCCATGGGTACAACGCGCCCGCGGCGAGCGGAATCAAGACAACGTTGTAACCAAACGCCCACGCGAGATTCTGTCGAATCACGCGCAAGGTCGCGCGAGAAAGCGAAATCGCGCGCGCAACCGCTGCGAGATCGTGCGTGACAAGTACGACATCCGCGCTCGCTTTCGCAACGTCAGTGCCGGCAGACATCGCGATACCCGCATCCGCCGCCGCCAACGCTACTGCGTCGTTGATGCCGTCACCGACAAATGCGACGGGCGCTCGCGCGCGCAACTCGTGCAGGAACGATGCTTTCGACTCGGGCGTCATGCCGTACTTCGCGTGCTCGGGCACGATGGCCAGTTCTGCCGCGACGCGCGCGACCGATGGTTGAGCGTCGCCGCTCGCGATCCATGCTTCGACGTCGTTCGAACGGAGTTCAGCGATCGCCGCGCGCGCGGAAGGACGAAGCACATCTTCAAGCGCGATCACACCAATGAACCGCGCATCGATTGCGACAGCGACGCAGGTTTCGCCTTCGCGCGCGGCAAAACGCCCGTCATTCTCCGACGGCAGGCCGCGTACGCCTTCCCGTTCGAGCCACGAACGGCGCCCAACCAAACCGCGCTTCGACTTCTCAGGGGCTCCATCCACGCCATCGCACACCATCGCTGAAACGCCTTCGCCCGCGGTCGCGCAGAACTCCTCCGCGCGATGTACGTCGAGCGTTCGCGCACGAGCTGCTTCGACGATACCACGTGCGATCGGATGTTCGCTTGAGAGTTCGACCGCCGCAGCGACGGCGAGCAACGCGCTCTCTTCGATCCCCGCTGCGGGAAAAACCCGTGTCACGCGGGGTGAACCTTGCGTCAACGTTCCCGTCTTGTCGAAGACCACCGCACGAATGACGGCGAGTTTCTCAAACGCCGCGGCACGCCGAAAGAGAACACCCATTGTTGCCGCACGCCCCGAAGCGACCATCACCGCAACGGGCGTCGCAAGTCCAAGTGCACATGGACACGCAACAACCAACACGCTCACAAGCGCCTCAAGTGCGCGCTCGAATCGAATCTCGACAGGCGCGACCAACATCCAAACAGCGAACGCTGCAAACGCGATGACGAGAATCACCGGAACAAAGATCGCCGCCGCGCGATCGGCCGTGCGCGCGATCTGCGCCTTCGTCGCTTGAGCGTCATCGACCAACGAAATCACGCGGGAGAGCACCGTATCTGTCGCTGCACACGTCGCGACCACGTCGAGCGCGCCGAGCGTATTCATGGTTCCCGCGAAAACGCGATCGCGTGCACGCTTAACGACCGGAATCGGCTCGCCCGTCAGCATCGACTCGTCGACTTCGCTCTCGCCGCGGACGACTTCACCATCGATCGGTACCCGTTCGCCTGGTCGAACTCGCACGCGAACACCGGGCTCCACTTGATCCGCCGAGATTTCGCGCTCGACTTCAACGCCATCTTCAACGCGAATCACGCGCACGGCAGGAACAGCAAGCGAACTGAGCGCGCGAATCGCGTCCCCCGCGTGCTGCGTCGCACGCGACTCAAGCAGGCGACCGAGCAACACGAAGACGAGAATGATCGCGGCAGCTTCGAACCAGAGATGCGACGTATGCCCGACGTGCGCGGCGTCGGCAGAGATCAGCGCCCACACGCTCGCCGCGTAAGCGACCGTTGTACCGAGCGAAACGAGCGTGTGCATGTCGGTGCTGAAGACCCGCGCGCGCTCGAGCGCTGCGCGGTGGATCGGCCAACCGCACCAAAAGTAGACGGGCGTCGCGAGCGCCCATTGCGTCCACGCGGCACCTTCGCCCGCGAGCCATGGAATCGAACCATGCGTCATCGCGATGATCGCAAGCGGCAGCGAGAGCGCCGCGCCCACAAAGAACCGCCGACGAAGATCAGTTAAAACGCGCGTTTCTTCGCGTACACGCTCCGCCGCATCACGACCGACGGCAAGTTCGAAACCAGCCTGCCGAACGCGCTGCGCGAGTTGCGGCAGCGACGTGCGACTTGGGTCAAACGCGATGCGCGCCTTGCGCGTGGCAAACGCAACGTCGGCCGATGCGACCGCAGCGTCGCCGCGCAGCGCCTTCTCCACTTTGGCCGCACACGCGGCACAGTGCATGCCTTCAACCGGTACCACGTGAACGATCGACCGACTCGTTCCGTTGGTCATGACTGCCACCTCAAAAACTGCAACCTCATGGTTGTCATCTCGTGACTGCCACCTGATGGCCGTCACCGTGTCGGGAGTTGCCGTCTCGTCGTTCGCCATGCGGCAACGCTCACGCGAGCTGGTCGAGCCGTGCCTTGACCGCCGCGCGCGGCATGTAGCCAGTCCACGAATCAACGACCTCGCCGTCCTTCATCACGAAGAGCGCGGGAATGCCACGCACACCAAACGCGGCGGCGATCTCAGGTTCGGCGTCCACATCGACGAAGCCAACGCGCACCTTTCCTTCGAGTTCGGGAGCGAGGGCAGCGAGCTCGGGCTTGAGCATGCGGCATGGCGGACACCACGCTGCCCAGAAATCGAGGAGTACGGGCATCGATCCCTGAACGACCTCGCGGTCGAAGTTCTCACTCGTGACGTTGAACGTGTTCGGTGCATCCGACATGGTGTTTCCCTTTCAGACCGAAGCGTCGCGTCGCGCGCTCGGAGGAGTGTGCGTACCCGCGCGGGCCCAGACTCGGAACCCGATTGGGAACCACGCGGGGCCGCGGAGAGCGCGCGAGTGTCGCAGATGGTTCGACCCAGCGTGGAACTTCCAATCGATTTCGTCCAATAACGCACCCGCCACATCTCGAGTCGCTTGCAACTCTGCCCGCGATTGGTACATTCTTCGATCCCCCGCCGCTCGGCGGTCGGGATTCAAAGCACGCACCGCGCGAGAGCGCGATGTCCAACACCGAACGAGTGATCCGAACCAGTGAATTCCGAAGTTCGGCGACTGCCTTGACGGGTGACCGGAAGGCCGCGCGGAACGATTGGATCACGAACCGAGAAGAACGACTGGAGCAGCCATGAAGAAGGACACCCATCCGAAGTACTACCCCGAGTGCAAGGTCATCTTCCGTGGCGAGGTCGTGATGACCGTCGGCGCGACGGTGCCCGAGATGAACGTCGAAATTTGGTCGGGCTCGCACCCGTTCTTCACGGGTCAGAAGACCTTCGTCGACACCCTCGGCCGCGTTGAACGCTTCCAGAAGAAGTTCGCTGGCAACTACTTCGACAAGAACAAGAAGAAGTGATTGCCCGACGCGCACGCGTCGCGCGCTCCATGCGCTCGCACCTGCGCTTCTACGCTCACCCACAGATTCCCGAAGGCCGTCGCATTTGCGGCGGCCTTTGGCTTTCATACGCCATCGGTCGAGTTCAAGCGTCCTGATTGATCGCGCGCTGTCGCGGTACGCTCCTGCGAAGTTCTCCCCGACCACCGATCGTGTCTTCTTCCCCCGCCAACATCGACCCGCGCGCCGACGCGCTGATCGCGGAGCTTCTCCCAGAGAACTTGCGTCGCGTGTTGTCGCAACAGCGCGCCGAGGACGACGGCATCGCCGCGCAACTTGAAGATCTCGCGATCGCCGCCGATCACCGCAAGTCAAGCGCGCTCTCGCGCCGCCGTTCGGTGCTCGCGCGCACGCTTGAGCCGTTCGCCGCGCTTGAGCGGAGCGCGAACGAACTCGTCGGGCTCAGCGAACTCCTTGCCTCGGGCGATGCCGAAATGGCTGCGATGGCGCGCGCGGAGAAGCCGGAACTCGAGCAACGCGCCCGCGCGCTCGCTGAGACGATCGTGAAGGCGCTCGTCACCGGCGACGACGCAGGCATCGCGAGTTTCGTCCTTGAAGTGCGTATGGGTGTCGGCGGCGATGAGGCTGCGCTCTGGGCAGGCGAGGTCTTCGAGATGTACCGCGCGTACGCCGCGCGCCGAGGATGGCGCGTCGACGTCGTTGAAACGAAGCCTGGCGATGTCGGTGGACTCACCCACGCCATCGCGACCGTCGAGGGCGACGGCGCGTTTGCCGCGCTGCAATTTGAAGGTGGCACGCATCAGGTGAAGCGCGTTCCTGCGACGGAAGCGCAAGGCCGCATTCATACGTCGACCGCCACCGTCGCGAGCATGCCCGAGCCCGAGGAGGTCGATGCGGCACTTGATCCAGCCGAGGTGAAGGAAATGGTCACGACGGCGCAAGGCCCAGGCGGTCAGAACGTGAACAAGGTCGCGACCGCGGTGCACCTCATTCACCTGCCGACAGGGCTTGAAGTCCGCATGCAGGAGACGCGCTCGCAGGGGCAGAACCGCGAGAAAGCGTGGCGTTTGCTGCGCGCGCGAGTCTACGAACTGCGCAAGCGTGAGGCTGATCTCAAAAGAAGTGCCGAGCGCCGCTCGATGATCGGCTCCGGCGATCGCGCGGAGAAAATCCGCACCTACCGCTTTAAGGAAGGAATTGCGGTCGACCATCGCGTGGAGCAGTCGTTTCCGCTGGCGAAACTCCTTGCGGGCGAACTCGACGCAGTTCTCGACGCACTCGCCGCCAAGGACCTCGCTGAGCGACTCGCAAGCATGTGACTGAGGCGAAGGTAGACGCGACGCACGACCTCTCGGCCGACGACCTGAAATCCAGCCTCGCGCAAATCAAGCGTTGCTCACACCTCGACCGGCTCATCGCTCCTCGGTCGCCCGCCCCACTGTTTCGGTTTGCGCCGCTCGGGCGTCCAACCACCTTTCACGCGGACGCGATCACCACCAACGATGCGCCGCAGCGCGTCGAGGAGCGGCCGCGCAGGCACGACGCGCAACCGATGTGCCGCAAGCGTGACACGTCGCGCGTCGCCGTCGAGATGAACGACCACTTCGACGGGTTTGCCAGGCGTCATCGAGGCGCCGCTACTCGCTTGTTTGAGAAGCCCAGCGACCATATCGAGCGTGTTCTCCGCGGCCCGCGCGTCGTCGCCGCCGCATTCGATCGCGATTTCAAGCCGCGTCGCAAGATGCGCCGCCGCATCATCGAGCGGAATCACGCGATCGATGATGATGTTCGGTTCGCCTCGGCCGCGATCGATGTATCCGATGAGCACAATCGCGCGATCGCCCGCAACAAGGTCTCCAAACTTCGCAAACGCGTCGGGAAAGAGCACGCCTTCCATCGTTGCGTTCTTGTCGGCGAGCCCGAGGATCATCATCTTCGCGCCCGGGTTCTTGCCCTTCTGCGAAACCAGTGCACGCATGCGCGAGACGAGCCCCGCAACAACGATCGGTGTGTCCTGCGGAAGCTCCGCCGCACGACGAAGATCGGCGGTCGCGAACTGCGCGATCTCTTCACGCCACATGTCGAGCGGGTGGCCCGATACGTGGAAGCCGAGCGCTTCCTTCTCGTAGCCGAGCGCCTCCATCGGTTCCCACGGCGCAACCTTCTTGAGTTGCACCGCCGCGGCTGCGCTCTCGGTCTTCGTCGCGGCCGCTTCGAACATGCCGAAGAAAGTCTCCTGCCCGCCCGCGCGATCGCGTGCAAGGCTTTGCCCCGCAGAAATCGCACTCTCAAGACTCGCGACCATCGCTGCGCGCTGCTCGGTTCCGTGCAGCGAATCGAAGCAACCTGCCTTCACGAGTCCTTCGAGACCCGAGCGATTGATCGAGCGCGCATCGACACGCTCGCAGAAATCAAAGATCGACTTGAACGACCCGTTTTTGCGGCGTTCTTCGATGATCGCGCGGATCGCGCCTGCGCCGATTCCCTTGATCGCCTTCAGTCCGAAGCGAATGTGGCCGCCCCACGCGTGTACTTTTTCGCCTGGCGCGAAGACGACCGCGAAATCCTCTTCGGAGAGATTGACATCGGGCGGCCGAACCTCGACGCCGATGTGGCGCTTCTCCGCGCTGTGATCGGGATAGATGAGTTTGCGGCAGTCGTCGAGATAGACCGACCACTCTTCGATCTTGCGCGCTTGGCTTTCGAACGAAAGCACCGCCGACATGTAGTGCGCTGGGAAGTAGGTCTTCAGATACGCCGTCTGGTACGCGATGATCGCGTAACCAGTCGAGTGACTCTTGTTGAAGCCGTAACCCGCGAACTTGAGAATGAGGTCGAAGAGTTCTTCGGCCTTCGCCTGCGGAAGTTCGCGTTCGACCGCGCCCTTCACGAAGTTCGCGCGCGCGCCGTTGATGACATCTTGCTTCTTCTTCGAGATCGCCTTGATGACCGAATACGCTTCGCGCAGCGGAATGCCACCGAGGTGGTGCAACACCTGCATCACCTGCTCCTGATACACCATGATCCCGTAGGTTTCAGCGGTGAATCGCTCGACAACATCGTGCACCTTCGGCACAGCCTGTCGCCCGTGCTTGCGCGCGTTGTAGTCGGGGATGAGGTCCATCGGACCCGGTCGGAAGAGCGCGTTCGCCGCGATCAAATCCTCGAGTCGGTCGGGCTTCATGTCGACGAGCAGCTTCTTCATGCCGCCCGATTCAAACTGGAACACGCCGTTGGTGTCGCCGCGCGTAAAGAGCGCGAGCACGCGCTTGTCATCGAGCGGAATGCGATCAAGGTCAAGCGGATCCGCGAGCGACGCAGCCGCGGCATCACCCTTCTTCGGCGTCGTGCGCCCGACAGCGCGATGAATCTCTTCCGTCGAAAGCGTGTCGCGGATGAGCTTCTTCGCGAACTCGATCGTCGAGAGCGTGCGCAACCCGAGGAAGTCCATCTTGAGAAGACCGACCTTCTCACACGTCGGTCCATCCCATTGCGTCACCGCTTCTTCTGCCCCGCCAGCCGCGCGGCAGAGCGGAACAATGTCGTCGAGCGGACGCGTCGCGACGATCACGCCTGCCGCGTGTACACCTTGGTTGCGCGCGTGATCCTCGAGCCCGCGCGCGTGATCGAAGACGCGCGAAACGCGCGGATCCGCCGAGATCATCTGCGCAATCTGCGGCTCTTTCGCAATCGCCTCCTCGATCGTGATGTCGAGTTCGGCGGGAATGAGGTTCGCAAGATGCTGCCCTTCCGCCGGCGTAAGGCCCATCACGCGGGCAACGTCTTTGACCGCGGCTTTCGCCTTCAAACGACCGAACGTAATGATCTGCGCGACGTGGCCGTACTTCTTGCGCACGTAGTCGATGACGGCGCCCCGGCCGTCTTGGCAGATATCGATATCGATATCGGGATACTCCGAGCGATCGGGATCGGTGAAGCGCTCGAAGAGAAGCCCATACTTTTCAGGGCACGCGTTTGAAAGGCCGAGCACATACCCCGCCATCGTGCCCACGCCCGAGCCACGCGCATTCGCTGGAATGCCGCGCTGGCGCGCCCAGTTCACGAAGTCCCACACGATGAGGAAGTACGCGCTGATCGATTTGTCGGCGAGAATCTTGAGTTCGCGCTCGAGTCGCGCACGAATCTGCGGCGTGATGCCATCGGCGCCGTAGCGCCAAATCGCGCCCGCCTCGCAGAGGTCGCGCAGCGCGCGATCGCAACTGGCCTTCAAATCTGAGGGTGATTCAACATCCTTCGTTGCATCGAAGGGCAGCGTCTCGATGAGACGGCAATACGCCTTGAACCACTCGGTGAGATCGCCATCTTTCGCGGGGTCGTACTTCGGCCCGTGCCCTGGGTGACGCACCTTGACGACGGGCGCGTGATTCTCGCCCTTCGGCAATTTCACGTCACAGCGTGCGGCGATACGGCCCGCGTTGGCGATCGCTTCGAGATCCTCAGGAAAGAGCGCCTTCATTTCGGCGGGGCTCTTCACATAGAGCGACTCGGGATACTTGAGACGCGCCGCGTCATCCTTGTTTTTCTGCATCGAAATGCAGCAAAGCGTGTCGTGCACGTCATGATCTTCGCGTCGCAAGAAGTGCGCGTCGTTGTCGACGACAAGCGGTAGATCCAGCTCAGCAGCAAGTTTGCGCAGCCACGGATTGATCTCTTCTTGCTCAGGCACATGCCGCTGCAACTCGATGAAGAAGCGCGGT
>JAIYCA010000124.1 GCA_027488265.1 Planctomycetaceae bacterium | reverse complement strand
GCCCGAGTTCTGCCATATCGCGAACGAGCGCACGCTCGCTCGCAGGCAGGCTGCCGGTGAGAAGTCCGACTTTCACCGAGGTTCCTGCGAGAAACCGCGAAATCGACGCGAAGTGTTGTTCAGCCAGCAACTCGGTCGGCGCCATGAGCGCTGCTTGATGCCGATTGGTGACAGCGACGAGCATCGCGGCGAGCGCCACCGCGGTCTTTCCTGCGCCGACATCGCCTTGAAGTAGGCGATTCATCGGTTGCGTATCGGCGAGATCCTTCGCGATTTCGCGGAACGTGCCAAGTTGATCGGGCGTGAACGCGAAGGGAAACCGCGCGAGGATCTCACTTTCAACTTTTGCACCGATTGGTAGCGCGGGGGCGCCTTGTGCAGCACGCATCCGACGTTTGATCGCAACGGCAAGTTGCAAGACAAGCAATTCGTCGTACGCAAGCCGCGTGCGCGCAGCGGCGAATGCAGCCTCATCGGCGGGGGCATGCATATCGTGATACGCACCGTGTGTCCCCGAAAGTCCGACGAGACCGCGTTCTTCGAGATACGTCGACGAAAGGAGTTCAGGAATCGCGGCGCACGCGCGATCAAGCACTTTGAGCACCGTGTCTTCGATCGTGCGAGAGGGCAACGCTTCACTCGACGGATACACCGCGCGCATTCGATCGCCACGTGCGGGAGTTGCGGTACCGGCAACAACCTCACTCCACTTTGGATTGACAAACTCAAGGTAACCGCGTTCGAGCTTCGCCTTTCCTTCGACGATGCCTTGACGCCCGGGATGAAGTTTCCCGCGCATCCACGGCATGTTGAAGAAGACAAGTCGCGCGGTTCCGGTCCCATCCTCAAGCGTTGCTTCGAGACGCGGGCGCTTTCCAAACGCTGGACGCACCGCTGCGAGTGTGCCGCGAATCGCGAGGTTTGCCGATTGATCTTCGATCGGCTTCGCGGTCAGCGCGGCGCGATGTGATTCAATCGTGTCTTCGCCGTGTTCGGCTTCGACGCGGAACGGAAAGTGTCGAATGAGATCCGCGACCGTGCGAATGCCAAGATCGGCGAATGCTCGACGCCGCACATCGCTCACGCCCGGCAACGTGTCGATCGGCTGCGCGAGAATGTCCTTTGTCGAATCAGCCACTCGGGCGTCCAAAATCTCAAGTTGTGTCGTTGTGATCGCGCAACGCGTCGTTGAGGCACAGAGCCCAAAGCCAAAGCCAAAGCCAATGCACTGTGCTTTCCTGCGTTACGAAATCGAGCGCGAAGGTAGCATACGGCTCCGTGAAGCGTCCGCCCTTCGATCCAAACCGCGCCAAAGGAAGCCTCTTCGAAGGCAGCCTGTTTGATCCCACGCCTGTCGCACGGCCTTCGACGAATCCAACTCAAGAACGTGCTGCGACGCAGTTTCCTGCAGAGGCCGTCGAGGGCGAAGCGCGCGGCGAAGTCATGCGCGGTGCACAAGCTCCGACGCGTGACTTCGTCGAAGAGTCGCCAAAGTCGGCCGCGCCTCCAGTTGCCCATCGGATCCCCGAAGTTTCTGTCTCAGCCTTCAACGAACTCGTCGCGCGCACACTCGAAGATTCGATGCGTGGACAGTTTCGTGTCGTTGGTGAAATCGCGAATCTCTCGCGCAAAGGACACTGGTACTTCTCGATCAAAGATGCGCGTGCGGTACTGCCGTGTGTGATGTGGCAGTCCGACGCAGCGCGCGTGGCCTTCACGCCGAAAGAGGGCGATGCAGTCGTTGTCACGGGCAAGATCGGGCACTACGCGCCGCAAGGGAAAACGCAGCTTTACGCGACGAAAATCGAACCTCAAGGTGTGGGCGCGCTCGAACTCGAGTTCCAGCGGCTTGTGAAGGAACTGCGCGAGAAAGGTTACTTCGCCGAAGAGCGAAAGAAGCCATTGCCGCCGAATCCGCGTCGCGTCGCTGTGGTGACAAGTGCTTCCGGCGCTGCATTGCAGGATGTTCTGAAGACCGCGCGTGAGCGTCGTGCAGGCGTTGAGTTTCTCGTGATCGATGTGCGTGTCCAAGGTGACGGTGCTGCGGCAGAAGTCGCACGTGCACTGCGCGCGATCGATCGATTCGCTGCCACGCTTGCGATTGACGCGGTGATCGTGACGCGCGGCGGTGGGTCACGCGAGGATCTTTGGGCGTTCAACGATCGAGCTGTCGCCGATGCGGCGTACGCGCTGCGTATTCCGCTTGTGGCAGCGATCGGACACGAGATCGATACGAGCATTATCGAATTGGTGGCGGATCGCCGCGCGAGTACGCCTACGCAGGCCGTGATGCACTTGCTGCCCGATACCGCCGCGTTGATCGAGCGCGTCGATCGAGCGGCGCGGGATCTGCGGAATGCCATGCGCTGGGCGCTTCAATCGCGCCGTGAGTCCACGGCGCGACTCGCGCGATTGCATGAGCAAGCGTCACCCGCGTTGCGGATCGCGCGAACGCGTGCGTTGATCGAGCGCGTGTCGGTACAGCTTCGCGTGGCGATTTCAAATCGTGTGCGCTTTGAGCAGCGTGCCGTGGACGTGTTGGGTTCGAGGCTCGCCGCGCAGGCTCCAGCCGCACGCGCGGCAGCGGCGCGTGCGGCGATCGCGGTGCTTGGTCCGCGGATGGAGCGCGCGGTTCGCGGGCGGCTCAACGCGGAACGACTTTCGCTTTTGAATCTCGAGAAACGATTGCGTTCGGCCGGACCCGAAGAGACGCTCGCGCGCGGCTACTCCATCGTGACGACGTCCGCGGGAGCACTCGTGCGATCGACGCATGATGTGCGCGTCGGTGATCGACTCTCGATTGTCGTCTCCGATGGCGTGGTGGGCGCACGCGTTGAACCGGCGTCAGATTCGCGACAGGACCAGCGGTCGGAGGGGATCGCGCCGAAGCCGTCGCCGGATCGTGCCGTCGAGACGAACGACACCGAAGTCACGAAAGAATTGCAGAAAGTTTCACGACGGAAAAAGACCGGAGAAAGTTCTGCCTGAATGACGGAGACCCCCGAGGCGGCGTGATACAACCCGTGGAGGCTGCCGCGCGAAGGCGTGTGTTGAGAGCGACGTGCAGTAGCAGAAGTTCTGCGAGCGAGTGTCTGGATGCGCTGGCGAGTTCGGGCGAGTTCCGTCCAGTTCCGTCGAGAGGATGCGAGTGACGAAGTTGGAGTTACCCATGTCGAAGAAGAAGGAAGGCACAGTCGAGTCGGGTACGGATGCAGCAGCGATCGAT
>JAIYCA010000422.1 GCA_027488265.1 Planctomycetaceae bacterium | reverse complement strand
GATCTTGCAAGAGTTCGGCGTGGCACCGTCGGGCGGTCAGACGATTCGACGAAACGGCGTCGATGTACTCATTCGACGCGTGCGCCGAGGCCGTGTGTTTGAGGCGTCTGTGGTCGTCGGGTGAGTGTGGGGCGGTGACGAGCGCGGAGCAAAGCGAAGCGCGAGCTTGTGATTCGGGGCCGAACGGGACGTCTCGTGTGGCATCACCTCTGGTGATGGAGAGACTCAGGTGTCGCGTGGGCCGTGAAGCGTCGATGGGATCGTCATCTGCGTTGGTGCGTCATGCCACTACCTCCTGCTTCGCAGGGGGGTAGTGCCACACGGAACGACGATGGACTCCGGCGTCGCCTTCTCAGGCTTCGCTTTGCTCCGCCTTCGGCATATTCCAGCACGACACATCTCACCCCGCGGCGATTTACTCGCCGCGAGGCTGGCCAGAGCGAGCAAAAGCGGCGGTCGCGAACCAAAGGTTCGCCCCGCCGCCAGTTGCGAGCGCTCCAATTTAGAACGTCGCCGTCTTCGGCGCGCGTGGGAACGGAATCACGTCGCGAATGTTCGCCATGCCCGTCGCGTAAATGATCGCGCGTTCGAAGCCAAGTCCGAAGCCCGCGTGTGGCACGGTGCCGTAGCGGCGCAGGTCGCGGTACCACCAGTAATCCGCCTTGTGGAGGCCCATTTCATCCATGCGCTTGTCGAGCAATTCCAAACGCTCTTCGCGCTGCGAACCGCCGACGATTTCACCGATGCCTGGCGCGAGAATGTCCATCGCGGCGACAGTCTTTCCGTCGTCGTTCTGGCGCATGTAGAACGCCTTGATGTCCTTCGGGTAATTCATCACGGCGACAGGTCGACCGATGTACGTCTCGGTGAGCCAACGCTCGTGTTCGCTCTGCATATCGATGCCCCACTTGACGGGGTACTCGAACTTCACGCCCTTCTTCACAGCGTCTTCGAGCGCGGCAATCGCATCGGTGTAATCGAGTTTCGCAAAGTCGGCCTCGACGAACTTCTCCAGCCGCTCGATGCAGCCCTTGTCGATGCGTTCAGCGAAGAACTTCATGTCGTCCATGCGCTCGGCAAGCAGCGCGCGGAACATGTACTTGAGCAGATCTTCCGCGAGTTTCGCGTCGACGTGGAGATCGGCAAATGCGATCTCCGGCTCAATCATCCAGAACTCCGCGAGGTGTCGCGAGGTGTTTGAATTCTCCGCGCGGAACGTCGGCCCGAAGGTGTAGACCTTCGAAAGCGCCATGCACCACGTCTCGACGTTGAGCTGCCCCGACACCGTGAGGTTCGTCTCGCGGCCGAAGAAGTCTTGCGAGTAATCGATCTTTCCGTCGGGCGTCTTCGGCACGTTCATCATGTCAAGCGTCGACACGCGGAACATCTGACCGGCGCCTTCGCAATCGCTACCCGTGATGATCGGCGTGTGCACCCAGAGGAAGCCCTGCTCGTGGAAGAAGCGATGCACCGCCATCGCGAGGCAGTGGCGCACGCGACCAACCGCGCCGAAGGTGTTCGTGCGCGCGCGGAGGTGCGCAACCTCGCGCAAGTATTCGAACGAGTGTTGCTTCGGCGAGATCGGGTAGGTGTCGGGGTCGTCGACGAGGCCGTAGACCTTGATCGACTCGGCTTGGATCTCAACCGACTGGCCCTTGCCTTGGCTTGCGACGACGGTGCCGGTCACTTCGACCGAGCAACCCGCGGTCAACTTCAACACTTCCGACTCGTAGTTCGCGACCGTGTTTGGCACGACCGCCTGCACGGTGTCGAAGCAGGAGCCGTCGGTGATCGCGACGAACGAAATGCCTGCCTTCGAGTCGCGGCGGGTGCGGACCCAGCCTTGGACCGTCGCGGTCTTTCCGAGGTGCGATTCGTGGTTCTTGAAGAGGTCTGCGATGCGAACGGCCATGGTGAGATCCAAAGAAGGTGACGAGAGAGAGGAACCGGCAAGATAGGTCGACCACCGAGGGCCCACCTCGTCTGAAATGCGTCCGAAATTCGTGAGGATTGGTGGCAGGTCGAGCGGGGCACCCGTCACAGCCCGCTACCGCGCTCGACCTTCTCCCGACCTTCTCCCGACCTCGTGCGACCACGTCATGTGCCAATTCGGCAGACGAAGCGGCGCCGAAGTCCCGACATGACTCCCAACATGGCGACTGACCGGCGTGACTCGGGCAAGTGTTTCGGCCCGTCATGGGCGCTGAAGGGAAGCGCGAAGGTGCGACCCTTGATGACGTCGTGGATCTACAAGCCCAAAGCGCAACAAGACTTACGAAGAACCATGCGCGTTGCCACGCCGCGCGAGCGCCTCTCGCGGAGCCGCCGGCGCCACGTGACACGGCCCGCCGAGCGGTTGGACCTCGCGAAACCCAACGCGCGCACGGTGGCACACCCGTTGCATGGCGCGGCACCCCTCATGGTGCTCCGCCTCCACAGCCCCGATGCCGACCAAGCCGCCGCAAGCGGCGTGGATCCGTCACGTCGGCTGAACCTGCTGCTGACCTACGGCGGGTGGCGCGAGAACGCCTTCGCAGATCAGATTCCGCTGATCCTGAATCGCTTCGGTATCCGCTGCTACCGCGCCGAGAGCGGCGATGAGGCGAGCGACGTGATCCGCAGCGAGCGCGTGCACATCGCGGTGATCGACCTCTCGATCCCCATGCACCCGACACGCAGCCAGCCAACGGGTACGCGCGCCGTGCCTGCAGGCCCGCGCGTCCTCCAACTTCTTCGCCGGCTCGAACAGCCGCCGCCGACCATCGTCGTGCGCCCGCGGCAGGTCGACCCGGCCGAATCGACCCGCATGCTCGCCGACGCACTCCGCGACGGCGCGTTTACGGTGCTCGACGACCCTGTCCCCATCGAGTTGATGCTGCAGGCGCTCGAGCGCGTCGTGCGGCGTCACTACCGCGACCACTGGCCAGCGGCGTGACCGCGGACCACACAAATCACGTCAAGTTCCAGCGGCCGAAGTCGGAGTCGGTCGCAGTTGAGAGTTCCAAAGAGAAGCAAGTTCCACTGAAGGAGAAACACATGAAATTCCGTCCACTCGGCGACAAGATCCTCGTGAAGCGTGACGAAGCCGCAACCAAGACCGAAAGCGGCATCTTCCTTCCCGAGTCGAGCAAGGAGAAGCCGAAGCAGGGCAAGATCGTCGCCCTCGGCGATGGTCATCGCAGCAAGGACAACGGCAAGGTCACGCCGTTCACCGTGAAGAAGGGCGACAGCGTCATCTTCTCGTCCTACGCGGGCACTGAAATCAAGATCGACGGCGAGTCGCTCCTCATCATGACCGAGGAAGACATCCTCGGCGTGATCGAGTGATCGCGCGGCGCTTCGTTTGCGCGCGATGCCAATGAGACGCCCATGAGACTCCCATGAGACTCCAATGAGTATGACCCACGACACCCTTCGCCTCGCGTTTCGCGAGCTCAACGGGCAGCGCGACCTGCGGATCGAGTTCGATCACGCGTCGAGTTGCATCGTGAAGCGCGCGATGCTGATTCCAGCCGAGGCGGACGGGCTTGTGAAGGTCACCGACGGCTCGCACGTCTACATCGTGGACGCGGAGCGCGTGGCGTGGATTGAGATTGGCTAGCGCCATTTCTGAGCGGTCGCAGCTGCGGCTGCGACCTCTGGTGCAACAGAGGCGAAGTGAAGTTTGAGCGGTCGAAGTTTGAGCGGTCGCAGCTGCGGCTGCGACCTCTGGCGGAAACAGAGTTTGAGAGTTTTCGAAGTACAAACACGCGCTTCGGCGCATTGAAAGAAACGAGAAACCACCATGGCAGCAAAGCAAATTGCATACGACACCGACGCACGCGAGCGCATTCTCCGCGGCGTGCAGAAGCTCGCGAAGGCCGTTAAGGTCACGCTCGGCCCGTCGGGTCGCGTCGTTGTCCTTGAGAAGTCCTTCGGCGCCCCAACCGTCACCAAGGACGGCGTCACCGTCGCCAAGGAAATCGAACTCGAAGATCCCTACGAGAACATGGGCGCGCAGATGGTGAAGGAAGTCGCGTCGAAGGCGTCGAAGGACGCTGGCGACGGCACCACCACCGCAACCGTCTACGCCGAGGCAATCTTCCAAGAAGGCCTCCGCAACATCACCGCAGGCGCGAACGCGAACTCGGTCAAGCGCGGCATCGATAAGGCCGTCGCCGCCGTGATCGAAGATCTTCGTCGCATGTCGAAGAAGGTCTCGGGCTCGAAGGAAATCGCGCAAGTCGGCGCGTGCTCCGCGAACCAAGATATGGACATCGGCAAGATCATCGCCGAGGCGATGGACAAGGTCGGTAAGGACGGCGTCATCACCGTCGAAGAAGGCAAGAGCCTCGACACGCACGTCGCGCTTCTCGAAGGCATGCAGTTCGACAAGGGCTACCTCAGCCCGCACTTCGTGACCAACCAGGCCGCGATGGAATGCGTTCTCGAAGATTGCTTCGTCCTCATCTATGAGAAGAAGATCTCGAGCGCGAAGGACTTCCTCCCGATCCTCGGCAAGATCGCTGAGAGCGGTAAGAGCCTCCTCATCGTCGCTGAAGATCTCGACGGCGAAGCGCTCGCGACCCTCGTCGTGAACAAGCTCCGCGGCGTCCTCAAGGTCTGCGCTGTGAAGGCGCCGGGCTTCGGCGACCGTCGCAAGGAAATGCTTCACGACATCGCCGTTCTCACCGGCGGTCAAGCGATCATGGAGGAACTCGGCATTCAACTCGAGAACCTCACGCTCGCCGACCTCGGCCGCGCGAAGAAGATCACCGTCGACAAGGACAATTGCACCATCGTCGAAGGCCTCGGCAAGACCAAGGACATCCAAGGTCGCATCGAGCAGATCAAGGCGCAGATCGAACTCACCACGAGCGACTACGACCGCGAGAAGCTCCAAGAGCGCCTTGCGAAGCTCTCGGGCGGCGTTGCGCAGATCAACGTCGGCGCCGCGACCGAAGTTGAAATGAAGGAGAAGAAGGCACGCGTTGAAGACGCGCTGCACGCATGCCGCGCGGCCGTTGAGGAAGGCATCCTTCCAGGCGGCGGTACGAGCGTCATCCGCGCACGTCGCGTGCTCGAGAAGCTCAAGAAGGGCCTCCCGGGCGACGAGTCGGTCGGTGTTGACATCGTGTGGCGCGCGCTTGCTGCGCCAGCGAAGCAGATCGCTGCCAACGGCGGCCTCGATGGGTCGGTTGTTGCGCAGAAGATCGAAGACTCGAGCGACGTGAACTTCGGCTTCAACGCGGCGACGCAGAAGTACGAAGACCTCGTGGCCTCGGGCATCATCGTGCCGACCAAGGTCGAGCGCATCGCGCTGCAGAACGCGGCGTCGATCGCGGGGCTCCTCCTCACGACCGACTGCGCGATCACCGAGGTCAAGGAGAAGAAGGCGAAGGCCGCTGCAGGCCACGACCACGGCGACGACTATTGATCGCGTCGACGCGCGCGCCGTTCATGCGGTGCGAGCGGCTCCCAAGACTGTGTTTGCTCACCCGACCGCCGAAAGGCGGTCGGGTGTTTTTTTGTCGAGTGTGGCGAGAGAAAGACGAGCGCTTCGTGGTCATACGTATCGCTCGTCAACACAACACCGTTCAAAAGACACGGCCCCCGAGTTCGGGGGCCGTGTTCGTTTGATCCGTGTTCTTTTTGAGCCGTGTTCTTGTTGATCCGTGGTTTTTGGAACTTGGTCTCTCTACTTCTTCGCCTCGCGCGAAGTGCCGCTCAATCCACGTCGCCAGAAATCAACTTGCCTTCTGGCCACGACACGCGCGACTTCCACGAAATCGTGACGGGCTTCGCATCGGCATCGCTCGTGCGCGCGGGCAACGCGAGCGTCCACTTCAGAAGTCCCTGCGGCTTCGAGTCCTTTGTGTACTTCTCATCGGTCGCAAGCGCTGGCGTGACATCCTTCAATTCAACCTTCGCGGCCTCGTTGCGCGACACCGGTACGCGATCCCATACTTCGACATCAACCGGTCGCGTGAGCGTGTTCTCAAGCACGATGCGATACGAACGATCGATACCCTTCGACTTCGCGAAGACGCCCGACTCGCCTTCCTTCTTCGTCGTCATCTCGCGGCGCGCGGTCACGCGTGGTTCTTTCCCGAACCAGAGTTCGACTTCGCCGCCGACGGGCACCTCGCTGAGATTCGCGCGGCCAATCGAGTCCGCGCCGAGATACATGCGCGCTTCGCCGGGCAAGAAGATGTACGCGCTCTCGTTGCGGAAACGCGCGCGGAGATAGACGTCTTGCTCGACGAGTGGTTGCGCAACAAGCGTGAATGTCGGTTTCGCGTCGAGGTTCGCCACACGCGTGCGGCGCTCGACATCGGCATTGCTCGCGGCGGTGAACGTGCGTGGAATGCGATACTCAACCGCTGGTCCAATGCCGCCCACCGACGCATCGGCCGCGAGGCCTGCGTAGATGCGCGCCGCGCGGTCTTCCGCGCCGCCTTCGCCGCCGCCACCCGGCGAACTAGGTGCCATCTCCATCGGGGCCGGCGCCGCCGAACCAACCACGGGCATGTCGTACATCGCCTTCGCTTGCAAGCCGAGCGTTTCGGGCGGTGCTGGCTCGTACAACTCGATGTAACTCGGCGAAACGGCCGAAGGATTTGCCGCGCGTGTTGGTTGCGCGGTCGAAAGGACGAGCGCGACGTCGTTCCAATCTTCGCCTGTTGCTTGACGCACGTTCGCATCAAACTCAAGCGACAGCGCGCCTGCTTCGGGGTTCCCGCGAATGGTGTACGACGGCTGCCACGTTGCGTTCGCCACGAGGTACGTCACATTCGTCGCGACTTCGGCATCGCGCGGCACGACAAGCGTGACGAGCGCGAAACGCTCACTCGGCGGCGCGCCGCCTGCGGCGTTGAGTTCGCGCAGACGCATCGCAACGAGGCCCTC
>JAIYCA010000366.1 GCA_027488265.1 Planctomycetaceae bacterium | reverse complement strand
GTACGTCCAACAGCGCTGCTGCGGCGACCGCGATTCATAAGGGTGCCCGATGTCAGTTGATCGAACGAGGTGAGATCGACGGCCATCGGATCGGATGACGTCTATCTTCAGTCCGCTGAACTCTGGCGATCCCAGACGTCGACTGAGGCATCCAAGGTTCCGATGGCTCTCGGTGTTCACTGCGTTTACACCTCGAGACATCGGGCGCCCTTGTTTGAGCGCATACATCCTGCTGCGCGTGTTTGAGTGCTCGCGACTCGCTTCGCTTTCGCTCGCTTTGGCGGGGAGGGTGTCGTTGGTTGTCTGTTGCTCGCTTTGGCAGCAGCGCGCGACTCGTGTACCAAGCAACGTGATCAATTTTTCGATTTCGGCCGAAACTTCTTGCCGATCTCTGCGTTTAGTGTACTAGTACGCTAGTACACTGATATGCCCTCGCTCGATCAAACAGCCGTCGAAACGTTGGGCAGATGGGAGTCTCCCTGACGGCAAGGGTGACAGGCGCCACTTCGCCAAACCCCCGATCGCGGAACTCGCGCTGAAAGCGCACATCAACCATGCCACTACCGTTTCTCATCAACCCCAATGCCCCGGTCCCGATCTTTCGACAGATCGCAGACGGACTGCGCGCTTCAATCGCGCGCGGGACCTACGCGCCAGGCGAACTCATCCCAAGCGTACGCACACTCGCGGAAGAGCTCGGTGTCAATCCAAACACCGTGCAGAAAGCGGTCGCGGAAGTTGAACGCGACGGACTCATCGAGAGCGAGCGCGGGCGCGGCATGGTGGTGCGCGCAGGAACCCGCGTGCAAGCGCGTGCGTCAGGGGATGAGGCCGTTCTCGCACACCTCGGCCAAGCGGCGCGCGTGGCGCTCGCGGCAGGGCTCACTCAAGAACGATTCGAACTTCTCGCGCGCCGAGCACTGAAGAGTGCCGCGGACAACCAAAGACTCGTTGGTCCAACCGTCGGCGAAGCTCAACAGGGAGGCCATTCATGAACGTGTCAACCAACATGGATACGACCCATTCCTTGCCACCATCGAAGATCACCTCACCGCGTTCAGATCAGGGTGTCGGCGAGGCAATCGGCGTCGCATGCCGTGACCTCGTGACGCGCTTTGGACACGTTCGAGCACTCGACGGCTTCAATCTCACGGTCGAGCCAGGCGAATGCGTTGGGCTCGTTGGACGAAATGGCGCCGGCAAGAGCACGCTGTTCCGTGCAATGCTGGGGCTTGGATCACTCGATGCTGGCACGATCGAGTTCACCCCGCGTCTCGATCGGGGCGATCTGCTCGCCCGCACGGGCTACGTCCCCGACACGCTCTCGATCTACGACTGGATGACGGTCGGTCGAGCACTCAACTTCGCCGCACGATGCCAGCCGCGGTTCGATTCCGCTTGGACGAATGAACTTCTCGCGCTCCTCGCACTTGACCGTTCGAAGTCCGTGCGCGCGCTCTCGCGCGGCATGCAGGCGCGGCTTGCGTTCGTCCTTGGACTTGCGCATCGCCCCGATCTTGTCCTGCTCGACGAGCCGCTGCTCGGTGTCGACGCCATCACGCACGACATTGTTCTGGAAGTGCTCGCTCGGATGCGCGCGCGCGATGGCACGACCGTCATCCTCGCGACACATCAACCTGGCGACCTCGCACGCCTCGTTGATCGTGTGGTCTTCGTCGAAAGGGGACGGGCCCACACGTCCATCGCGATCGACGACCTCGTGGATCGCACCAAACGCATCGTGGTGCATGGCGCCAACGCTGGAACTCGACTCAACGCATCATGCAAGTTCTCACCTGAAGCTGGTGTCTTACTGACACGCAGCACAGAGGTGGGTGCAACGTCTCAACTCACCGTGACCTTCGATGGCGATGCGCACGCCGTCGAAGAAGCCATCGGCAAGATCGCACCAGAGGCGCGCATCAGTCGCGTCGATCTCACAATCCATGAAGCATGCGCGGATCGACTCCGCGCACTGGAGGTGAAGTCATGAGCATTCTCACTCCGCAGGCAGCACATCACGACCATTCGCCCAGCGGGCAATCGCCATCGAACTCGTCGTCCGGTGGATTGGCGACTTTCGCCACACTCTTCCTGAAGGATCTCGCGCTACTTCGTCCGATCGCAGCAACAGTGACTGCGTTTGTTCTTCTCGCAGCACTGGTTGTTGCAGCGCTTCCACTTCTCGGTGTTTCAGCACTACGTTGGTTTGGCTACACGCAACGCGACGATCTCTTCGATCGCCTCGACCCCGTGGCGTCGATTGCGCTCGTCGGTGGCGCACTCGTGCCGTTTCTTTGCGCACCGATGATCCTGCAGGGCGATCGAAGCCGAGGTGCTGGGAGTTTCTTCGCGACGCTCCCGATCAGTTGCACCACGCGCTGGATGTCGAAGCTCGCGGCCGCACTCGTCGTGGGGCTCGTGCCGTTCGTGCTCGCCGGGCTCCTTCGCGCGCCGAGTTTCGCGGTCAAGAGTGACGACATCTCGAACGCGATGTCCCTCGCTGCGCTCGCGTGGCTCGCTGGTGCCGCCGGCGCTGTCTTCGTTCGCGGCGTTCCATCGGCAGCGATCCTGGGCGCGGCCTTCGCAGGCGCGATCGCGGCACTCGCATGGTCCATTGCGGCGCTGATTCAAATGCCAATCTATAGGGGTGTCTTCGCATGGACCGGGTTCGATGCCGAATTCAATGACTATCTCGAGGGGAATCCCGTGGGGACGTTCTTGAAGAACGCCGCGTCCTCCCGAGCGGACGCGATGCCGATGTGGGTGTTGATCGCGACGGTCGTCGCGGCGCTTCTGCTTGTCATCTGGAAGGGAAGGAAGATCGTTGTCAACGGAAGTGAGCCGCTTCGCAAGTTCCGAGGTGTCTTGGTCGGCGTTTGCGCGATCGCCCTCGCGGGAAGCGGCGTCGCGGGCGTGCTTCATGCGAATCGCGCGAGGCTCTTTGCGCGCGATTTCGCAGAGCGTCATGAGGCGCTTCGCCAGGGCTTCGAGCGATTGGACAAACTTCCGACCGACGAACTCTTCCGCAGTTGGATCGCGCGGCGTGCGGCAAAAAGCGGTATCGAAAAGCACCTGTTGCACGAGTGGATTCTGCGTGAGAACGGAGGCTACCTCCAACCACCGAGCTCCGATTACAATTTTGGATCTTCTCGCAAGCTACTTCCCGATTCAACGGACTACTTCGAATGGGCGGGTCTTCAGGGGGAATTCGCTGCGGTCAACAAGCGTCGAAATGGAGAACCTGCCGCATTTGAGAGGATCGTGCGTGGAGTCGCCTCGGGCGAGATTCCAGCGACGCTTGCCGAACGTATGGCAGCGGCCGATGGACTCGGTCCCTATCACCTCGCGGCCCTCGCAGCGGAACAACTCGCCTCATCACCAGATCTCACCGAGCGTTTGCGCGCAATCAAGTCGCTTGCGAAGTTGGTCCGGGTGGATGTTGATCAAGGATCGCGAGAAGTGGTTTTCGACCCAAGCCGTCGGAAGATGGCGCGTGACGGCATTCCGGGGTTCGCACTGCACCCATCGCTCTCGACGAACTTCGTCGGGCAGGCGCGTGCGCGCGCGGTCATCTCGTTGGTCGCACTTGAGTACGCACTCGCGCAGGCGGCACGCGATGGTGACAGTACGCGACTTGCCGATCTCTTCGGTGGGCCCGCGCCGGTCGTCACGGCAGAAGTGTTGGCGAAGGCGCGAGCGGAACTCGCGCGTCCTATTCCTGAACTCCGAGAGTCGGTCGAAGAGGCGCGCGCGCGGACTGTAGATCCAGCCGATGTCGAAGCACTGGATGCTCTGTTACGCGCGAAAGCCGTCACTGTCGAACAACTCGAAGCCGTTCGCCGCGGCGCCGAGTGCCCAATCTCTGAGTTGTTCGACCTCACACAAACTGATCCGGTGTACTTGCGTGGATTCGAAGGCAAGTGAGCTCAAGCCGCGCATAAATGATCGGAGCGAAACAGCTTCGCGAGTCGCGCGATCAGCAACGAGTTTGCCCAAAGAAAAGCGCCCGCATCACTGCGGGCGCTTCTCTTGTTTTGGGCGTGTGACGCTGTCGTAGATGTCAGCGTCGCGCGAGCATTACTCGGCCGATTCCGCGGCGACTGGCTCCGGAGCTGCTTCCGTCACCGGTTGCGTCTTGCGGAGCGCGATTTCGTCGGCGAGTTGCTGACGACCTTCCATCGCCGCCATCTGGTCGGCGGTGAGGTGATCGGCGCGCGTGATCATCGAGCGAAGGAGCTTTTCGCTGAGTCGAGCATCGCGCTCGATCGAGGCGAGCTTCTGCGCATCGCACTTGAAGTAGGTGAGGAAGTACACGCCGCGCTTGTTGCCCTTGATGTCGTAGGCGAGGCG
>JAIYCA010000412.1 GCA_027488265.1 Planctomycetaceae bacterium | reverse complement strand
GATCTTGATCTCGCTCGTCGTGATGTTGTGGATCGGAATCCCCGCTTCACCGAGTGCCTTAAACATGCGGCTCGCGACGCCAACGTGGCTCTTCATACCAGTGCCGACAACCGACACCTTCGAGAGGCCGATCTCAATCGCAAGTTCACCCGTTCCAACGCGATCGAGCACTTGCGATGCGGCGATCTTCACATCCGCAAGTTCGCTGTGATCGACGGTGAACGAGATCGACGCCATCTCGCCGAATTCCGTCTGCACGATGTCGTCGACAAGGATGCCTGCCTTCGCGACCGCTTCGAACAACATGCCTTGCATGCCAGGGTTGTTCGGAATACGGCGAAGGCTCACGCGGCCGAGGTCGGGCTTGAGTGCAGCACCGACAACCATGACGTCTTCCATGTCGGGAGTCTCCCTGCAAATCAGCGTGCCTTCATCAGGCCGCTGGCTGTGTCGCACATGAATCGGAACGCCGTAGCGCTCGCCGAAAAGAACCGCGCGCGGATGCATCACTTGCGCACCAAGCAGCGCGAGCTCAAGCATTTCTTCGTAACTGATCCGAGCGAGTTTCGCAGCTTTCGGAACGAGCCGCGGATCGGCGGTGTAGACGCCGTCGACATCGGTGAAAATCTCACACGCGCCGCCGTGCTCTGCAACGTGCAATGCAGCTGCAAGCGCTACCGCGGTTGTATCGGAGCCGCCTCGACCGAGCGTCGTCAATTCGCCATCGCTCGAAAGCCCTTGGAATCCGCAAACAACGGGTACGCGACCGAGTGCAATCTCGCGATCAAGTCGTTCGCGCGCCACGCGCGTGACGCGTGCGCGGCCGTAGGCGCCGTCGGTCGTGATGCCTGCTTGTCCGCCGGTGAGACTCGTTGCGGGAACGCCAAGTCTTTCGAGCGCCATCGCAACGAGCGCAACCGACACCTGCTCGCCTGTCGCCATCAGCATGTCGAGTTCGCGTCGCGACGGCTTGTCGGTGACGCGCTCAGCGAGCTCGATCAACTCGTCGGTGGTGTGACCCATCGCGCTCACGACGACGACGACATGGTGACCCTCGTCGCGCCGCGCTTTCACGCGCGCTGCGCAGCGAGCGATCCGCGTCGGATCTCCGACGGACGTGCCACCGAACTTTTGAACAAACGTCGCCATAGTTGCATCCCTGCACGGCTCGAGCGGGCTCGCTGCGGCCATGGGAAATCTAGCGCGTTTTCGGACGCACGGGAAGTGCGCGCGAGCCTGATCAAGGCGCATTACGGCGCATCACGGCTGGAGTCAGCGCGTGGCGACTGGCTTAGGCTTCCGCCGCGGCCAAGCGATCGCGCTCGGAGCGCTCTGCACGCTTGCGCGCGCTCTCGTCGAGGATCTTCTTCCGCATACGAATCGACTGCGGAGTGACCTCCACGAGCTCATCCGACTCGATGTACTCGAGTGCCGCTTCGAGCGAGTAATCACGAGCGCCGCGAAGCACGACGGTCTGATCCTTGCTCGTTTCACGGAAGTTCGTGAGCGGCTTCATGCGGGTGATATTGATGACGAGGTCGTTGTCGCGATTGTGCTCGCCGACGATCTGGCCTGTGTAGACCTGATCGCCCGGCTTGACGCACATGACACCGCGATCGGAAAGACCTTCGATGGCGTATGCCGTCACGCGGCCACCTTCGAGCGCCATCATCACGCCGTTCTTGCGCATCGCCGGCGAACCGCGGCCAGGCTTGTAGCACGAGAAGGTGTGGTGCATGATCGCTTCGCCGCCGGACGCATTGAGAATGCGCGTGCGCAAGCCGATGAGTCCGCGCG
This sequence comes from Planctomycetaceae bacterium, assembly GCA_027488265.1. Classification (GTDB taxonomy): domain Bacteria; phylum Planctomycetota; class Phycisphaerae; order Phycisphaerales; family SM1A02; genus QWPT01. The sequence goes on along the minus strand of JAIYCA010000412.1, from coordinate 2,914 downwards.
CCGGGATTTCCGCTTCGACGTGCATACGACCTGCACGCTCTTCCATCTTGAGGATTTCAGCGCCGCGCGAGCCGAGCAATTCCAAACTCGGGCCAAGGCCCGTCGCGCCGACGTCGAGCGACAAGCGCTCGTACGGTTCGCACTTCACGCCGTCGATTTCACGCTCGATGACTTCAGGCTTGCCGACGGTGAGTTCGAAACCCTCGCGGCGCATGTTCTCGAGGAGCACGCCGAGGTGGAGAAGACCGCGGCCGGAAACATGGAACTCGTCGGCGGTATCGCCAGGCGACACGCGGAGCGCGACGTTCGTTTCGAGTTCGCGCTCGAGCCGCTCGGCAATCTGGCGACTCGTGACAAACTTGCCTTCCTTGCCGCCGAATGGGCCGTCATTGATACGGAACACCATGTGCAGCGTTGGTTCGTCGACTTTGACGCGCGGCATCGGATCGATGTGATCGGGATCGCAAATCGTGTCGCCGAGATCGATCTTGCCGAGTCCTTCGACGGCGCAGAGATCGCCCGCGAGGATTTCATCAGCCTCACGCTTGCCGAGGCCTTCGAATCGATTCACCTTGAGAATGCGTGCTTTGCGGGTCGAACCGTCAGCGCAGCAGATGGCAACCTGCGTGCCGCCCTTGATCTTGCCGCGGAAGACGCGACCGCGCGCAATACGACCGACGTAATCGCTCCACTCGAGGCTCGTGACGAGCATCTGCAGCGGGCCGTTTTCATCGGCGGTCGGCGCGGGCACGCGCTCGACAATTTCTTGGAAGAGTTCGTCGACACCCTTGTCGCGGACATCGATTGCGCGCGATGCCCAGCCGTCGCGGCCAGACGCGTAGATGATTGGGAAATCGAGCGCGTGATCGTCTGCGCCGAGATCGACGAGAAGATCAAAAACTTCGTTGACGACGCCTTGAATACGCGCCTCGGGGCGATCGCACTTGTTGATGACGACGATCGGCTTCAAGCCGAGCTCAAGTGCCTTCGAAAGCACGAAGCGCGTTTGCGGCATCGGCCCTTCGAGCGCGTCAACGAGGAGCAAGCAGCCGTCTGCCATGCGAAGCACGCGCTCAACTTCGCCGCCGAAGTCGGCGTGGCCGGGCGTGTCGAGAATGTTGACGCGATAGACCTCGCCGCGGCGCTTTCCTTCGCGAATCGTGTACGTCACCGCGCAGTTCTTCGCGAGAATGGTGATGCCGCGTTCGCGTTCGAGCGGATTGGAATCCATGATGCAGACGTCACCAGCTTCGCCGAGTTTGACGACGCCGGATTGAGAAAGCATGGCATCGACGAGCGTGGTCTTGCCGTGGTCGACGTGCGCGATGATCGCGATATTGCGGAGGTTCGGATCGGCCATATGGGGTTCGCTGAGGGGAAACGGAAGAGTGTAGCAGACTCCCCCGCTGTTCCCAACAGTGTTCTCCACGATCGCCCGCGAAAGCCACCAATCGATCGCTTGACGACGAAGAAGCCCTCTGAGCGAGCTCCGATTGGCCTCATGCGAGTCGCGTGTGGAGCGCGTTCAGATCCCGTAGAGAGGCCGCAATTTGCCCTCGAGATGGCGCATCAACGGTTCTGCAGAGAGCGGCTTGCCGGTGACTCGTTGCACGAGCTCCGCTGGGCTATAGCGCTTTCCATGCATGTGGATGTTGCGATTCAGCCACGTCTTCAACCCCGCGAATTCGCCGCGGGAGAAACCGTCGACGAGGCCAGGCATCTCGGCACACGCTGCTTCAAAGAACTGGGACGCGTAGAGGTTTCCGAGCGTGTAGGTCGGGAAGTAGCCCATCGCACCCATCGACCAGTGGATGTCCTGCAAGCAACCGCGGCGATCGTCTGGAACGTTGAGTCCAAGCAGTTCCTTGTAGAGACGATTCCACACCGACGGAATGCCAGCGACTTCGAGGCTTCCACCAATCACCGCGCGCTCAATCTCGAATCGCACCATGACGTGCAGGTTGTAGGTCGCTTCGTCGGCTTCGACGCGGATGAAGCCAGGTTCGACCACGTTCGCGGCGCCGTAGAGATCATCGAGCGAGTAGCGCTCGACGCCACTTCCAACGATGCGCGTCATCTCTGGCGCAAGCCACTGCCAAAACGCGCGGCTTCGTCCGACCTGATTCTCCCACATGCGGCTTTGGCTTTCGTGGATGCCAAGTGACACACTCTCACCAAGCGGTGTGCCGATGCGCGCGAATGGCAGACCTTGCTCATAGATCGCGTGGCCAGACTCGTGCATCGTCGAGCCGAGCGCGTCGTTCACGCAGCGCTCGTTGTAGCGCGTGGTCATGCGCACATCGTTGCAGTGCGTTCCGCCGCAGAACGGGTGTGTGGAACGATCAAGACGTCCACGGTTAAAATCAAAACCGATCTTTTCCGCGACGAAGCGCGAGAGCGCTTCTTGCGCATCAATCGAGACGAAGTGATCGTTGAACGCATTCGACGGTTGCTTGGGTGCTTTCGAAAGATCTGCGATCAACCCTTGGAGCCGTGGGCGAAGCGGATCGAACACTCCCGCCACGTACTTCGCGGTGCAGCCCGGTTCGTAGAGATCCGCGAGTGCATCCCAACGTTCACCGTCCTTCGCGAACCCAAAGCAATCTGCTTGCGCGCGCAGGAGTCCGACGAGTTTCTCGAGCCACGGCGCAAAGCGCTTGAAATCGCTTGCAGCGCGCGCTTCTGCCCACTCATGCTTCGCCATGCTCGAAGTCTTTGCCATCTCTTCGACAAGCGTTGCGGGCAACTTGGTGGCCTTCTCGTAGTCGCGGCGTGCTTCACGCACCATCGCGGCTGTCTCCGCATCAGCCATGGCCTCGCGATCTGTTTCGACGGCAGCAATGAGATCACCGCGTTCGATGGAACTCGCACGCTCGTGCACGATCCGCGCGATCAACGCTTGTTGTCGCGCGCG
>JAIYCA010000289.1 GCA_027488265.1 Planctomycetaceae bacterium | reverse complement strand
CTTCGCCAACGCTTCGGTCTCTCCGCAACCGATGCCACCAAAGAAACTTGCATCGTTGTGCTCGAAGCTGCCAACGATGACGGCTCGCAAACTGTCATGGGCGCAATCGTCGACAGCGTGCGCGAAGTCCAAGACATTCCGCCGGCTGCGATCGAACCGCCTCCAGAGTTCGGCTGCGAAATCCCACTGCGCTACATCCTTGGGATGGGCAAATTGAAGGATCGCGTCGTGGTGCTTCTCGACATCGCCGAAGTCATCGGCATGCGCGAACGCGCGCAGATCGCGGGCGCCATCAAGGATTCCGCGGGGCTTGCGACCAGCGAGCGCCGCGCCGCCTGATCGATTGCGAGTGTGTCTCGATTGCATCGCGTCCGCGCGAGGAGTTCCCATGTCTGTTCTTACCGAATCAACTTTTAAACGCATCGCCGACATCGCTCGTCGCCGGTGGGGACTCTCCCTCGGCGAGCGCAAGATGCAGCTCGTCGCGAATCGACTCACATCACACCTTCGCAAATCTGGCGGCGGTGAAATCGAAGACTACGTAGGACGACTCGAACGGAATCCAACCGAAGACGACATGCTCGTCTTGTTCGACATTCTCTCGACGAACGTCACGAGTTTCTTCCGCGATCCAGCGCACTTTGCATTCTTGGAGCGCGAGCTCTACACAGGACTCGCGAAAGGCACGCTCGCGCTGCCCGGCAAACGATTGCGTATTTGGTCTGCAGCTTGTTCGATCGGCGCAGAGCCCTACTCGCTTGCAATGCAAGCGCTGGAACTTCTGCCTGCGTCCGCAGGCTACGACGTGAAGATTCTTGCGACGGACCTCGCGAACAAGGCGCTCGTCGGATGTCGTGACGGCATCTACACCGACGCGCAGTTGAGCGGACTTTCGCCCGAACGCCGCACGAAGTTTCTCGTGAAAGCTGAACCGAAGCCAGGCACCGGCGAACCGCGTTGGCGCGTCAAGGATGAAGTGAAGCGACTCGTCGAGGTGCGACGTCAAAATCTCGTCGAGCCGTACACCGGTCTCGGCCCCTTCGATGTGATCTTTCTTCGCAATGTGATGATCTATTTCGATCGTGAAACGCGACGCGAAGTTGTCATGCGCATGCATGGAGTGATGCGCCCATGCGCGGTTCTTGCCGTCGGCAGTGCTGAAACTCTGTCAGGTCTCGATGTACCGCTCAAAGCGGCAGCGCCGAGCATCTATCTCCGCTGATTGCGCATTCTTTCGTCCCGTTCTCGTACTGCTTGGATCGAGGCCCGTGATGTCGAGGTTTCAGTTGCCCGGAAGCCCATCCCCTCTCCCGTCCGTGGTGGCCAAAGATGAGCCGCCCCGATCTCTTGGACTCGACCGAAACCAACGCGATCGCATCGTGGTTGGCGTTGCGGACCTCGCTGTCTCGAAGGACTCCAACAAGTCGATCGTGACCTACGCACTTGGGAGCTGCATCGGTGTCACCGTGTACGACCCGGTCTCGAAGGTCGGCGGCATGCTCCACTTCATGCTGCCCGAATCGACGGTCAGTCCTGAAAAAGCCGCGGCAAATCCCGCAATGTTCGGTGATCTCGGAATCCCGATGCTCTTTCAAAAGGTCATCGAAGCGGGCGCGCGCCGCGAACGCTTGGTCGTGTGTGCAGCAGGCGGCGCAGAAGTACTCGCCGATGACGGCCACTTCCGCATTGGTCACCGCAACCGAACGATTCTGCGCAAGATCTTCTGGAAACAAAATCTCCTCCTCGCAGCGGACGACACCGGCGGCCAACACAGTCGCACGATGTCCCTCAAACTCACGGACGGTTCAATCCAGATTCGCGCACAGGGAAAGGACTCGTCGCTATGGCCACGCTGAACGAAGCAATCGCGTCGCTCGATCGACTTCCCGCTCTTCCGTCGACAAGCGTACGACTTGTGGCGATGCTCGCTGGAGGCGCTGCAAACGTCAGCCTACGCGACGTTGAGCAAATCGTCCGACAAGATGAGTCGATCGCTGCGAGCGTTTTGAAGCTCGCGAACTCCGCCGCATACGGCGTACCTGGCCGATCGTTCTCGATCGGCGATGCCGTTCGCCGACTCGGTACACGAACCCTCGCCAAAATCGCACTGGAAACGCAGGTTTCTGGCCAACTCGCGAGTGCAGGAGTTTCATACGGACTCCGTCGCGGTGCACTTTCAGAGAGCGCGCTTGGTGGCGCGATCGCCGCAGAGACACTTGCACGCAGAAATCACGTCAATCCGGAACTCGCCTTTGTCGCAGCTCTTTTGCGCGACATTGGAAAGCTCGCAATTGATGCACTTGCTGGCCCCGATGCGCTCGAAGCAATCGCCGCACAGGCAGATGCACGTCCATTCTTGGCGTACGAACGCGAGGCGTTTGGCGCAGATCATGCAGAACTTGGCGCCTTGCTTTGTGAGCGTTGGGGCATGCCTTTTGAAATCGTGCGCGCAGTTCGCGGCCATCATGAACCACCTTCAGATCCAGCCGATCCGGTGACCGACGTGGTCCACGCCGCCGACTCCGTCGCGCGCTGGGCCGGACTCGGCCTCGGTTGCGATGGCCTCCTCTATCCGTTTCATGCCGACGCACGCGAGCGACTCGGCACAACACGCGACGAACTCGAAGCACTCGTCGCAGATGTCCATTCAGCACTCGCACCCGCAGCCACTGGCCTGCCCAACCTCCGGAACGCAGCATGAACGACTCCAACGCATCCATGCAATCGCAATCATCGCATCTTCAATGTCACGTGCTCATCGTCGACGACTCGCCGATTCTCCGCGCCGCGATCAAGAAGGTTGTCAAACTGGCTGGCGTCGGCGAAGACCGCATTTTCGAGGCCGGAAACGGCGTCGAAGCGCTCGAGGTTCTTGAGACGGTTTGGATCGACCTCGTCCTGCTCGATCTCAACATGCCCGTGATGGACGGCGAAGAATTCGCACGCGAGTTGCGCAAGCGTGATGACCTCAAGGACGTCGCTGTCGTCGTCGTTTCAACCGAAGCAAATCGTGAACGACTCGATCGCATGAAGTCGCTCGGCGTTGCCCACACGCTTCGAAAGCCCTTCGAGCCAGAAGATCTTTGCCGACTGATCGCCGAAGTCCTCGGACTTCAACGCGCCTAACCAGCAACGACGCACGCACTCGTCCGCACACAACACGTGGATCTCGCCATGCCAACCGACAACGACTCGACCTCCAAGTCTCACGCCCCGCTCGACTCCGATACGCTCGCGCGCCTCGTCACGAATGCGCTGGAGCGCACCGCGTTCGTCCTTGCCGATCCCTGCGATACGCCGGAACAACTCCCGCCCGCCGACACCTTCGCGCAGATTGACTTCAGCGGCCCAGAATCCGGTGGAGTCGATTTACGTGCGAGCCGTGCATTCGCGCGGAACCTCGCAGGGAGCCTGCTCGGCGTCGATGCGTCCGAGATCACGGATGCACAGGCCGAAGAGGCACTTCGAGAACTCGCCAACATCGTGGGAGGTTCCGTCATCACAGCACTCGGTGGAGACGACTGCCGATTCTCGCTCGGTTTACCGGCGCTCGGCAATCACACGCCCGATTTGAACGCAACGCAATGCACGCTCGACGCAGAAGGCGAACGACTCGAAGTCTCGTGCATCCATCGTCTTGCTGCCTAACCAATCGACGCACGATGACTCGCATATGGACGCGCACACGGACGCGAGTGAATATGTTCTTTGTAGGAACCGACTGATGCCTGATCTCAAGCCATCTGACTCACGGACAACTGACGCGAAGTCTTCCGATCGAATTGCCTCGCGCGTTGCGCGCGTGCTGGTCGTCGATGACAGCGCGATCGTGCGTCAAGTCCTCCAAGCACAGTTGTCGCGTCAGCCTGGGCTCGAGGTCGTCGGAACCGCCGCCGATCCGTTCGCTGCGCGCGAGAAAATCCTGCAACTCAAGCCAGATTGCGTCATTCTCGACATCGAAATGCCTCGCATGGATGGACTCACCTTCCTCAAGAAGTTGATGAAGTTCCATCCAGTGCCCACGATTGTGTGTAGTTCTGTAACGCCAAAGGGCTGCGCACTCGCCGTCGAATGCCTCGAGGCCGGCGCGCTCGAAGTTGTTTCGAAACCCGGCGGAAGTTTCTCTGTCGGTGATGTCGCGAATCGACTTGCCGAACTCGTGCGCGCGTCGCTCCATTCCGCACAACACGCAGCGTTGCCAAAGTTGAGCGTGATGCCAACACTTCCCATGTCCGTGGGCACAGGTCCAGCGGGGAACACTGCAACATCTACACCCGCGCAAGCAACAGGCCAGAGTTCCCTCACTGCGCGCACTGCTCCGAAACCACCCGTCGTACGCGCAGGACTCGGTGACAAACTCATCGCAATCGGCACCTCGACCGGCGGAACCGAAGCACTTCGTACCGTCCTCTCGCAACTCCCACGCGATACCCCGCCGATTCTCATGGTGCAGCACATGCCTGAAGGTTTCACGAAGGCATTCGCCGATCGGCTGAACGGACTCTGTGAGATCGAGGTCAAAGAGGCAGAGGATGGCGACGCGGTCATTCCTGGTCGCGCGCTGCTCGCGCCCGGCAATCGTCATATGCGACTCGTGCGCGAGTCGAGCGCGTCAGGAACGCTCGGTGTCGGTCGTTGGATTGTTCGCGTCGCCGATGGCCCGCGCGTCCTCCGACATAAGCCGTCGGTCGAAGTGCTTTTCGAGAGCTGCGCGCAATACGCCGGTGCGAAGGCTCTTGGCATCATCATGACGGGTATGGGGAATGATGGCGCGACCGGCCTTCTCTCGATGCGCAAAGCTGGCGCGACCACTATCGGGCAAGATGAACCGAGCTGTGTCGTCTATGGCATGCCGCGCGAAGCCGCGATTTGCGGTGCGGTTCAAGTGGTGTCGCCACTCGACAAAATCGCAAAGCACATCGTCGACTTCACGAACGGCGCCCTGGCCGCGCAGGCGGCATGAAAAGGAAAAGCGGCAGGCGCAAGGCCTGCCGCTCTATTGCAACGTTGATGTCGACTCACACGAGCTTCGGGAAGCTCGGCTGACCAGCCTCGTTCGGCTTCGCCGCGAGGTCCTTCACAACCTTGACGAGATCCTTCACGTGCTGCGCGCTCTCGTTGAAGACTACCTGCTCGTCGGCGGTCATCTTGATCTCGACGATCTTCTCCATGCCGCCCTTACCGAGCACGCACGGAACGCCGACGAAGTAACCCGCGCCCTTGGCGCCTGGCGCGACGCCAAACGCATCTTCGCAGTACGCCGCGCACGGGAGAATGCGCTTCTTGTCCTTGATGATCGCCTCGGCCATTTGAATGACGCCTGAGGCCGGCGCGTAGTACGCCGAAGTGCCCATCAACTGCACGATTTCGCCACCGCCAACCTTGGCGCGCTGCACGCACTTGTCGATCACTTCCTTCGAGAGGAGTTGATCAATCGGGATGCCGTGCACGCTCGTGAAGCGTGGTAGCGGAACCATGTCATCGCCGTGACCGCCAAGGAGGAGCGCTTGAATGTCCTCGATTGAGCAACCGAGTTCCATCGAGAGGAACGCACGGAAGCGAGCGACGTCCAAGCAACCCGCTTGACCGAGCACGCGGTGCGCTGGGAAGCCAGACGCCTTCCACGCGGTGTACACCATCGCATCAAGCGGATTCGAGAGAACGATGATGATCGAGTTTGGCGCGTGCTTCGCGACCTTCTCCGAAACCTCGGAGACGATCTTCATGTTCGTCACGATCAAGTCATCGCGGCTCATGCCCGGCTTGCGGGGAATGCCTGCAGTGATGACGACGATGTCGCTTCCCTCGATCAGCGCGTAATCACTCCCGCCCTGAATGTTGCAATCAAAGCCCTCGATCGGCGCGCTCTCGTAGAGATCGAGCGCCTTGCCCTTTGCGACACCATCGTTGATGTCGATAAGGACGATGTCTGCGAGCTCCTTCGAGGCAGCCCAAACTGCGCAGGCGGCGCCCGTGTTCCCTGCTCCGATGATCGAAATCTTCGCGCGACGCATGTGTATTCAACTCCGTAACTGTGTGATGTGAGAATTTCGGGATGGCGTGAATTTGCGCGCCGCGAGGCGCGGAAGGGCAGAGATGATAGCGACCACCGCAATTCTCGCGAGATGGCTTGTCGCGCCACGAAGCGACTGCCGTACAGCCTCATCAGCGCCACTTCGTCCGTGATTCCGCCCGATGGCGTTGCGCGCTTGCACCGAGGCTACGCAGAGGGCGATGGCGTCAACCGAAGCAAGGAGTAGGCGACGATCCCCTACGCGTCTCGCTCGGATGTCGTCAGCTCTACTTCTTCGCCCCTGCAGAGATCCGATCGGAGAGTGAGAGCAGGATCGCGGAGATCACAAAGACCATGTGAATCCCGCTCGACCACCAAAGGTCCCTGTCCTCAGCCTTTCCAACTTGCATGAACACGCGCAGCAGTTGGATCGCGCTGATCGCCACGATCGAGCCGAAGACCTTCTGCTTGAGACCTGAAGCGTCCAATTTTCCGAGCCAACTCGGACGATCCGCGCCTTGGAGGTCGAGCTTCGAAATGGAATTCTCGTAACCGCTCAGCACAACCATGAGTACGAGATTGGCGGTCAGAACAACGTCAATCAGCGATAGAACCAAGATTGTGGTTTCCGCTTCCGTCAGCGTTGTCATGTCCGTGAGGAGATGCACCAACTCGCGACCGAATTGAACGAGCAATGCGATCAACGCAAGAACAAGGCCAAAGTAGAACGGGAGCAACAACCAGCGACTCGAGAAGAGCACTCCTTCGAGAACGCGCTCCACAACGCTGACTTGTTGCGATTTTGTGCCGTCCGTTTCCGCTGACCCCGATGCTGGCTGAGTTTCGTCTGCCATAGCACACTCCCCTTGCAACCATGCGCGCTCGAACAAAAACGAGAGTCCTTATGAAGCCGAGCACTTCCAAGTCGGCCGTACCCAAGACGCTACCAAGTCCATCCAACGGCCGCATCAACGCGGGCACGCTCGCGCACTGGGCAGACGAAGTCGAAACGGAACCGCGTATCTGCGTATCAATCTAGACGCTCAGTCGCGAAGCATCACCCTCAAACGTCTTCGAGGCGCATCGCCCCCCAGCGAATCCCCTTCAAACGACACGGCCGCCCG
>JAIYCA010000156.1 GCA_027488265.1 Planctomycetaceae bacterium | reverse complement strand
TGGACAAGGGGGATACACAGGACAGTTAGGACAGTTCAGGACCGTTAGGACAATCGACGAGGTTCGCAAGAACCGCACGGCTCTCAGGCAGGTCTGGACAACCTGCCTGCGCCGTTTTTGGGTCGTGCAGAAAACCTGCGTGAAGCGCACCGGACGCAATCGTTCTCGCCTCCGCAAATCAACGACTTTCCAAAATTGCACAGGTTCTCTGACATGGACGGGGGACTCTTTACGCTTCCTATCGGTGCGACAGAGTGGTGCGAAAGACCCTGAACATGACTCCAGACCTCCTCATTACAGACCACATCGCGAAAGACCGCTTCGAACGGCTTCAAACGTGGATGGGTCCCGACAGTGAGTCGGAGTGGTTCACGATCCCAGTGACGGGCGTTGGAACCAATGTTGGTGGGGTTGCGCTCCGTGCCGTTCCATCGGCTGTTGAAGCTTCGGTGAGCGCGGAGGAGATCCGAGTTCGCACTGTGCTCGTCGTAGGCGGACCTGAGGCGCGCGTTCGGATTGAAGCGACGCTGGCTGATGGTGGCTTGATTGTGTTGCGCGATGCGTTTGGCAACGAGCGATTGCAACTTCTCCCCGGCTCGCCGCGGCTCCACGCCGATCTCTCGCCGGGTCGTTACTCGGTCGATGCGATTCTGCCCGCCTACTCACGCATCTTGTTCGCCATCACCGATGGTGGTCGCGTCCGTGAAACTCGTGCACGCGTCGGCTGATGCAAACGAGGGCTCAGAGCCTTCGCCTCGGCCTCCCATGCATACCGCGCAAGTCAGTCCGCCGAGTTTGCGTCGGCGACACCGCGCATCGCTCGTGAGAGCGCGCGAATAAAGGCTTCCATATCGTCTTGGCGACCGTTCGGTCGCTTCGCGAGCGCCTTCAGAATGACCTTCGCGAGTTTCGGATCGGCGCCGCCTTCTTCAGGCAGGCGCTGCATCGGCGTAGGCTTGGCACGCACGATGGTCGAGATTGTCTCCGCGAACGTCAGGCCCTCGAGTTCGTACGGCGGGCGACCTTCGATGAGTTCGTAAAGGACAACGGCGAGTTGATACACGTCGGTACGGCCATCGACGTCTCGTGCATGGCCAGCCGCTTGCTCTGGGCTCATGTAGGTCAGCGTGCCCACGAATTCGCCGGTCAAAGTGTGGTGATGAATGCTCACCGCGCCACCGACAGAGATACGCGCTGCTCCGAAATCAAGAAGTCGCGCACGGCCATCCCCGCCAACGAGGATGTTCGACGGCTTGAGATCGCGGTGGATGACGCCATGCGCATGCGCGAGGGCGAGCGCTTCAGCCACTGGCAGAAGAAGCCGCACCACCTCACGTGCGTCGAGTGCGTGCGTCTCCACATGTGCACGGATGTCGAGCCCGTCGATGAAATCCATCACGAGGTACGCAAAGCGCTCTTCCAGCGTGCCCGCTGCGCGCAAACTTACAAGCGCAGGATGAGCGATCGAACTCATAATGCGCCACTCGCGCCGCACGCGATCCACGCCACCTTGACCGAGTCCACGCAGGTCGATCGTCTTCACCGCAACGTGATCGCCGGAAGCATTCTCGCGACAGAGTTCGACGTGGCCGGAACCGCCTTCGCCAAGTTCGCGCACGGGGGTGTAACCGTGCGGAAGCGGCATACGACGGGCAATGAACGAACGCGCGTAGCTCTGGTCGGTTTTGAGCGGATCGGCTCGCGACTCGTGCGCTTGGCGGCTTTGGAACGTGTCGTCGTTGCTCGCGCCAAATGAGCCGTCATCATCTTCGTCAAGTGCAAGGAGTTTCAGCACAAGGCGTCGGAGCTCCTCATCGCCGCCGCAGGCATCTTGGACGAAGGGTGTTCGCTCGTCGCTGGTGAGTTCGAGTGCGCACTGAAAGACGGCGCGCGCCCGACGAATGGTCGTCGGTTGTGAACTCATGCCGCGTCCTTCGAATCAGCGCGGAAGAAGCAACCGTCCTCTGAGAGTTGGGCCGCAAGAAACGCGCGCCCAAAGCGCCAATCGCGCGAGACACTCGAGAGCGAGAGATCCATCGCTTCGGCGACTTCCTCGAGGGTCAGGCCAGCGAAAACGCGGGCCTCCACAACGCGCGCGGCGCGCGCATCGGCGGCTTCAAGTGCCTTCAAGGCATCATCGACCTCAAGGAAATCAATGCCAGATTCGGTGGTCGCGGAAACCAGTTCGATCAAACTCATGTTGGCGCTGGATCGGCGACCGCGCTTCTTTGACAAGCGGCGTCGCGCGTGATCCACCAACACCGAACGCATCGACGTCGCCGCATACGCGAGGAGGTGCGCTTCCGACGCAAAAGGCTCCTCAGCCTCTCGCGTCGCAAGACGCAGAAACGCCTCACTCACAACCGCTGTCGGTTGGAGCGTGTGCGAGGCGCGTTCACGGCGCATCAAGGTGGCCGCCATCACGCGCAGTTGCGGGTAAATGACACCAAAGCGTTCGGACAGTCGTCGCATGGGATGTTGCGACGCACCGACAACTTCCGCCGGGTGGCGTTCAGTTTCTCTCTCGGACATTGGCTCACTCAGGGAACTGGACCAAATCATCCTTCAAACAAGGTTCGGGACGAAAGAACCATGCAGGAAGAGGGAACGACGATTCGGTTCGAGCGGGAAGTTGCCGCAGAATGCGTTCGAGTCAATGAATCGCACGAGTGCCAACGACAATTTCGCCTGATTGCGCTTCGTTCTGACCTATATCCAACGACCGAACGTCTTGCGGTTCGACCACTTTGGATGCTTGGTGAGGTTATTGGAGATGTTGAGCCGCGGATACCTGCTGCGGAAGCACCAACGCGATGTGCGGCGCACATTGTTCGCTCGCTTGTGCGCGGTTCACGCTGCTTCGCCGGATGGAATCAGAAATGAAACAGGCGACCCGAAGGCCGCCTGTCGTGAGGAACGACTTGGTTACCGCGCGCTACCCGCGCGTTCGCGCGAGTTACTCGTCGCTCTTATTCTTCGCTCTTATTCTTCGCTCTTATTCTTCGCTCTTGGCCTTCGGCGCGATAGCCGAAGCGGGGAGCTTCTCGAGCACCTTGTCGACGAGACCGTACGAAAGCATCTCTTGCGCCGTGAGCCAGTTGTTGCGATCACAGTCGGCAGTGATCTTCTCGATCGATTGATTGGTCGCCTTCGCGTAAATCGCGTAGAGCTGATCGCGCATACGCAGAATGTGCCGCGCTTCGATTTCGAGGTCGGTCGCTTGACCTTCAAGCACACCACCGATGAGCGGCTGGTGCATGAGATTCTCCGAGTTCGGCAGCGCATACCGCTTGCCCTTCGCGCCGGAGCAGGCGATGACCGAGCCCATGCTCGCCGCGCATCCGATGATGTACGTCGAAACATCGCAGGGGATGAAGTTCATCGTGTCGACGATGCCGAGACCCGCGGTGACGCTGCCGCCTGGGCTGTTGACGTAGAGCGAGATATCGGCGCGCGGATCTTCGTTGGCGAGGAAGAGCAACTGCGCGACGACGAGGTTCGCCATCTGGTCGTTGACTGGCCCGCCGAGGAAGATGATGCGGTCGTTGAGGAGCCGCGAGTAGATGTCGTAGGCACGCTCGCCGCGGCCGGTCTTCTCAATGACGATGGGGATCAGTGTCATGGTGTGTCGTCTCGGAAAGAGGTCTTTCAGCGCGAGCGCTGGGTGATTTTCGCGTGTTTCGCGGCGTTTCGTGTGACTTGTTGTCTTTGGATTTGGCGTCGTGGAAGAGTTTGGCGAATGACCTCGTGGATGTGAGTTCGAACGCCTCTCTCACGACTTACTTCTTCGTCTTCTCAGGGAAGTGCGCCACCTCGTCGACAAGGCCATAGGCCTTCGCTTCGTCGGCGCTGAAGAACTTGTCGCGTTCGACATCCTTCGCGATGCGATCCACGGCTTGGCCGGTGTGGCGCGCGAGAATCTCATTCAGCGTGCGCTTCATCTTGGTGATGTGCTCGGCCTGAATCTGGATGTCGGTCGTTTGACCGGTCACGCCGCCGAGCGGCTGGTGAATCATCACCTTCGCATGCGGCAGAATCGTGCGCTTGCCAGGATGTCCAGCGGCCAAGAGGACCGCGCCACCTGAGTACGCGCGGCCGATGCAGAACGTCGCGACATCCGACGAAATGAATTGCATCGTGTCGTAGACCGCGAGCGTGTCGTCCACCGACCCGCCGGGCGAGTTGATGTAGAAGTTGATGTCTTGGCCCTTCTTCTGATTCTCGAGGTAGAGCATCTGCATCATCACGCGCGCGGCGGATGCGTAGTTGATCTCACCGATCAAGAAGACGACACGGTTCTCGAGGAGAAGCTCGTCGATCGTCATTTCGCGCGTGCGCTGGTAGTTCGTCGCCGCGAGGACTTCGTGGCGGCGCTCCGGCGGGAGCGAGGCGATGATGTGAGGGAGATGCGGCTCAAGAAGGGAATTCATGCGTTGCCTCGCGGTGCGGGAATCGTTGGTGGATCGTGCTCAGATCGTGCTTGTTGCGCTTCACGAAAGCGGGTCGCGCTGGGTGGCGCGGGTTCGCTTCGTGAAGCGGGGGAGAGTTCTGGCGTTGCGGACGGAGTCAGCGAAGCCGCCGACCGCACCCCGCCAACGGGGGTGGCATCATGCGCCTGAGCGCTCGGGGCCATCCGCGGGGGCGGGATCGTATCGGTGGGTCGTTGATCGGCAAGGTGAGCCGGGAACTTCGGAAACGTTTCGTGATCCTTCCGCGATCTGCCCGTGATGCATCCGCGCGGCGCCCGCGAGAGTGGGTGCGCAATCTGTCGGCCGGGCGCCCGTCGCCTCACTCAAACTTCCATCGGAAGTCTTCCGGCGACAAGCCTTTCGGTGCGCGGGTCTCGGCAGGATCGACGCCCTCGCCTGCGGCCGGAAGCACGAGTGCGAAGGTCGTTCCCTTGCGAGAAGTCTGTTCGACTTCGAGACGCCCGCCGTGCCGCTCCGCGATTTTGCGCGCGACCGCGAGTCCGAGGCCCGTGCCGCGCTGCCCTTTGGAACTGACGAAGGGCTCGAAGAGCCGCGCTCGCACGGCGTCGGGAATGCCGGTGCCGTTGTCGGTCACGCGAATCACCAACTCGTCGCTTTCCACGCGGTAGGCGGTGCCGATTTCGACGAGGCCCGTCCGTTCGGGCGCAGCCTCGATCGCGTTGAGGACGAGATTCGTCAGCGCCTGATGGATCGCTGGGCCGTCGATTTCGACGGGCGGGAGCGACTCATCGAGGGCGATCACGACGCCAACGCGACGGCGGCCTGCCGCGGGCGCGAGCAGTTCGCGCACTTCGCGGGCGATGTCGTTCGCATCGGTCGCCTCGGGTTCGAGCGGTCGCTCCTTTGCCCACGCAAGCATGTTGAGCGCGAGCGCGTGAATGCGATCGAGGTTCCGTTGGAGCACCGGCCAACCTTCTTGTGCGCGCGCGAGGTCGCCGCGCGAGAGGGCCAAATCGACCGCGTCGGCACCGAAACGCATGCCTTGCAGCATATTTTTGATCGAGTGACTGAGCGCGGCCACGGTTTCGCCGATCAGCGCGAGTCGATCGCGCGTGCCGCCTTCGTCGCGCTCTCCGCGCGCGGCAAGCGCAAGCGTTGCGACTTCTGCGGAACGTGCGAGGATCGCGACGACGTCCGGCGAGGGCGCGCGTCGATCGCTTCGTCGCAAGAGAAACGCGCCGCGCGAGCGCCCGATCGCGCCGAACGGTGCCACAACGACCGAGGCTTGATCGACCGCGCCCGCCAAGATTTCGCCGCCGTCGATCGCCATTCGTACGAGCGCGAGTGGCGCGTGCGGCGGGTTTTGCGCACCGTGGGCCAGTCTGTGGTTCGGACCGTGGTTCAGACCGTGGTTCGGCGACACGAAATGCTCGAGCCGCGCGTCGATCGCGCGCAGCGGAACGACTTCACCGTCCGTGACCTGTACGCGCGCGAGTTCCACCGCGATCACTTTCGCGGCTTCCGCGAGAAAGGTGTCGGCGTCGGTCGGTTCGGCCGCGAGCGAGACAAGTCGCGCCGCAACTCGGTCGCCATCGGCATTCGCGGCAGCACCCGCAATCGCGTTGATCGCTTCAGTTTCGGCGCGTTCATCGAGCGCAACCGGCGAACCTTCGCCCTCGCGAATCGCCAAAAGTTCGGTGTCGCCGACGGCGATGCGGTCGCCCGCGCGCACTTCGACCGCGCCCGCGATGCGCACACCATTGACCCGCGTGCCGTGGCGACTGCCGAGATCGCGCAGCGTCCATCGTCCGTCGTCGGGCGTGAGTTCCGCGTGACGTCGACTCACGGTGCCGTCGGTGAGGTGTAGCGCTTCACTCGAGCGGCCGACGAGTTGCGGCTCACGCTCAGGGAGCGTGAACGCACGGCCTCGATCGGGGCCTCTCGTGACGATGAGCGCGAGCATCGGCGCATCGTACTATGCACCCATGGCCGAGCCGACCTCCGCCGACATGCGCTTCATCATCCTCCACGGGAAGGACTCGTACCTGATCGTGGAGAGGTTGCACGCCATCGAGCGGCAACTCATCGAGCGGTTCGGCGAAGTGAGCCGCTTCAACTTCGATGGCGCGACGACGCAGACGGTCGAAATCTTCGATGAACTGCGCACGTTCGGCCTGCTCGCGACCCACAAACTTGTGGTCGTCGACAAGGCCGATCAGTTCGTCGGCAGCGAAGAACGCCGGCGCGCGCTTGAGCGTTACGCCGAAGAGCCGGTGGAGCACGCGACACTGGTGTTGCGCAGCGAGAGTTGGCGGCCAGGGAACCTCGACAAACTCGTCGCGAAGGTGGGAGCGGTACTCAAGTGTGAGCCGCCGAGCGCGGATGCGGCAGCGGTTTGGTGCGAGCGACGAGGGCCGAAACAGCACGGAGTGACGATTGCCGCCGACGTGGCCGATGCGCTCGTTGGCCGCGTTGGAACCGACCTCGCGCGACTCGATACGGAGCTCGCGAAGTTCGGCGCGTACCTCGCACGCGAGCCGGAAGGAAAGCGCGTCGTGACGGCCGAACTTGTCACGTTGCTTGTTGGACAAAGTCGTGAAGAGGCCGCGTGGGAAGTGCAAGAAGCGGTGCTCGGCGGCCGCCCTGCACAGGCGGTGCGCAAGGTGCGCGAACTCGTTGAAATCTCCCAAGCGCCGGAACAGCTGATCCTCTGGTCGCTCGTCGATCTTGCGCGCAAATTGCACGACGCCGCACGCATGCTCGGTGAAGGCGCTTCGGAAGGCACCGTCTCAAAGCAGGTGAAGTTGTGGGGGCCTTCGATGGGCCCGACCTTGCGCGCCGCGCGGCTCCTCGGACCAGTGCGCGCCGCGCGACTTTTCGCCGACGCGATCGACCTCGATCGACGCTCGAAATCGGGCCTCGCGGGCGAACTTCCGCGCACGCTCGAGGCGTTCGCGAGCGATTTCTCGTCGCGCTGCGCCGCGCGACGGTAGATCCGCGGCGGTTTCTGCGGTTTCTCCTCTCTGGAGGCCGATACCCCCAACTGCAAAGGTCGTGGCGAAAGCATGCGATGGCGTCGTGGGTTCTCTCTCCGCGCCACGCATCGTCTTCCCCGACAAAGTCTCCCTCCTTCCGAGGCGCCGTGGTCAGGACGACCGCGAACGGCCATTTCTCTCGCAGCGCGCTCGCGTGCTGCGCCAACACGAAGAGGATCTTCGCGTGCAAGAGTCAGTTTCTCCCGCCAATCCGAGCGTTTCCCAACTGCACGAGCACGCAAGTGTGTCGATGCCGCAGACGCATGCGCGAGTGGCCGCTGCGGCGGTTGCAGTGTCCCTCACGCTTGCAGGTGGCGTTGTCGGCTGCGCTGCGACGACCTCTTCGGTGCGCACGCCTTCTGTTGCGCAGTCGGATGAGATTGAACCAGTGAACGCCGAGCTTCCCCCGCCGAAGCCGCGCCGGACGCCGGAACGGGTGATCTTTTCCGACGAGTCTGATCCATCGGACGGCGGCGAGACTGACGCGAGCGCGTTCGCAGGTGGATTCGGTGACGGCGGCGGCGAGCCGACAGGGCTTGTCGAGCAACTTGCCGCGTCGTACGACGATGACATGAAGGCCCTCGCGGCGATGCAGGCGAATCGCAAGCAGCCGACGGGGACGCTGGGTACTGCGACGGAGGCTGCGTCGGAAACCGCTGCGCCTGCCAAGGAGATGCCGGATTTTTCCGACGCGAGCGCGGTAGCCTCGGCACCTGCAACGACGCCGGCCACGACGCCAGCTACGACGCCGGCTACGACGCCGGCTACGACGCCGGCCACGACGCAAACTGCCACACCCGCAGTACCGCCGACATCAGCCGTGACTGGTTCGGCCGCATCGGACAGCACGCCCGCGACGACGCCCGCGACAACACCCGTGACGACGCCCGCGACAACGCCGACGGAGGCAGTTCAACCTGCGTCGTTGCCGACGACCGTCACGCAGGCAAACGCGAGCCTCGAACTTCCGCCTGCGGTGGCCCCGATTCCGACCGAACCGGTGGAACTCGCGAAACTGCTCGGTGAAACACTCGTGCGCAAGAGCGGCGAGAGCGCACATCCGATGCGTGAGTGGGTGTCGTTTGCAGCACTGGCGATCACCGACCCAGAACTCGAGCTGCCCAAGGATTTCGGCGCGGATCTCCTGCCCGCCGAGCGTGAGCGCATCGAGAAGGCTCACGCGGCATTCGCCGCGATTGGTCGCGCACTCGCTGAGAGCGGCGCCGGTTCAGAGAGCATCGATGCGTCGGACGTGGAATCGCTCGTCGCGGCGCTGACGGGTGGCCCAAAGTTGGAGATTCCCAAGGTCGAGTTCTGCACGAAAGTCGAGAGTTTCGGCCAGTACGCGCCACTCGGAAACAGCCGCTTCCTCGCGCGCTCGAACGCCCGATTCATCCTCTACACCGAACTCGCGGGCTTCACGAGTGCCCTCGAAGATGGCGAGTTTGTCACGCGACTTGCCACGCGCGTTTCCATTGAATCGGAACGCGACGGGATCGAAGTGTGGGCGCGCACGCCTGCTTGGACGGCGGTCGTTGACCGGAGCCCAACGCGGCGCGACGACTTCTTCGTCGGTGAGATCGTTCCCGTGAGCGAGTACCTCTCGGTCGGAGGCTATCGCCTCAAGATCGAGGTGCGCGACGAGGCGAGCGGCAAGGTTGCGACGGCGTATCACCCGTTGCAGGTTGTTGCCGATCCGTCGATGGCCGCGGTCGGCGACTGAGTTGGACGATGCAAACCTCGCGTTCGCTCGATGAAACCGCGGCCAACCCGTGCGCGCGGCGCGGTATCCTTGCCGCGTGCGCCTGATTCACCGAACCAGCGGAACTGAACTTTCACGGCCTGAGCGCGATTTCCTCGCGATCGAAGGGCTGCCAGTCGCCGAATTGCAACGCTTGCTCGATCACGCGGAGCAGCTTCTTCCGTCGGCGGTGGGTGACGCTCCCGCCGATGAGCGTTTGCGGGGCCGCATCATCGCGAACCTCTTCTTCGAGGATTCGACGCGCACCCGCGTGAGCTTCGAAATCGCCGCGCGGCGCCTTGGCGCGGACGTCGTCAACCTCACCGCAAGCGGTTCGAGTGCCTCCAAGGGTGAAACGCTCGTCGACACGGCACTCAATATGGAGGCGATGGGCGTCGACTCGATTGTGGTGAGGACGTCGATCTCCGGCGGCGCAGGCTTGGTGGCGAATGCAGTTCGGTGCCCGGTCATCAATGCGGGTGATGGTCGGCATGAACACCCGACACAGGCTCTTCTCGATGTCTTGACCCTTCGCCTCCGCCTCGGTGACTTGGCGGGAAAGCGCGTGGCGATCGTCGGTGACATCGCCAACTCGCGCGTTGCCCGGTCGACCACGCATGCACTGGTTGCGCTCGGTGCGCATGCGGTCGTGGTGGGACCGCCCGCGCTTGTGCCGAAGGGCTTCGAGCAACTCGCGAAGGGTCCTGGGAAAATCTCGATTCATCACGACATTGATGCGATTATTCGTGATATTGACGCGATCATGATGCTTCGTGTGCAGATGGAACGGGCGGCTGGCGCGGGGATCGCACCCGACTATCGGTCGACCTACGGACTCACCGCTGCGCGACGAAAGTTGCTTCGTGAAGGTGTGCCGATTCTTCATCCTGGACCCGTCAATCGCGGTGTCGAAATGGATGACGAAGTTGCCGACGATCCGAGGGATAGTGTCATTCTGGCACAGGTCTCTTGCGGGGTCGCCGCGCGCATGGCGGTGCTGCTCCGGGCGGTCGATCGCTGAACCTCCTTCGGCGAATCCTCAAATTCTGGCTTCCGCTGTGCCGATAAGGCCACTCGCCCAGAGTCCCTCCCGGTGGATGGTCTTGGGCGACATGACGGCAAACGCCGGAGCCTAGACCGTGCATCCCACACAGCCTGTCCATCCAGTCGCTTCGATTTCGCAGGCCGATCAAGCCGCTTTTCCCAAAGCCAACCGAGTTGCCTCGACGGCCTCGGTGCGCCCACGAATGCGCGGTTTTGCCCGAGTGATCGGCAGTCTTGCAGCGCTGTTCGCGCTTGCGGGTTGCGAGGTCGACTCGTACTTCGATCCGAGCCGAACTGGGTACTTTGAGAACACGCCGACGACCATGCCAATTCTGTCGCGGCTCGACGTCATCGATGATGCTGGCATGACAGCGCGCAAGACGACGCCGCCGACCGCGGAAGATCTTGTGCCGGGCGAATTGAAGTATCGCCTCGCCCCAGGTGACGCGGTCCGCATCGAAATCTTCGAACTCGTCTCGCCGGGTCAAACGGAAGTACTCGAGCGCGTCATCGATCAGACGGGCAACATCCCCATCAAGCAACTTGGCGACGTCGTCGCTGCAGGGCTCACAGTTGAGGAGTTCCAACGAGAAATCGAAGCGAAGGCTGCACGCATCATTCAGAACCCGCTGGTGTCGGTTTCGCTTGAGCGCGGCCAGGGCTTCCAGTTCACGATTTACGGTTCAGTGCAGTCGACAGGCGTCTTCGCGCTGACGCGGCCTGATTTCCGTCTCACGGAGGCCATTGCACTCGCAGGCGGAACTCTGGCGACCACGCAGCGCGTGACGATCGTGCGCGCCGCGCCGCTCGATGACACGCTCAATCCGATCTACCCCGAGCCGCAGGCTGGAAAGTCCCCCGCGGGACAGTCAACCTCGCCGGACTCTGGCACCAACACGGGCCAGCCCCCGGCGGTGGACATTGACGATTTGATCAACCAACTCGAAAGCGGAAAGAAGGAAGGCGGAGCCGCGCCAGCCGACGCGACCAGTGGAGGCGATGCTCCATCTGCAACTCCGTCCCAAGAAGCACCTGCTGGGGAAACGCCCAGCACGACACCCAAGTCCTCGCCTGGCTCAATGGGCGATACCCCGCGGTTGCTCGGCCAAGATGACGGACCAGCCGTCGACGTCGACGATCTCGCGACGCCGAAGGTGACGGATGGTGCGAAGGCCGACGCGCCGATGCAACAGGCACCCTCGACTGGATGGACCTTCGATACGACGACGGGCCGATGGGTGCGTGGCGGTGCTGCTGCACCAAGCCGCGTCGAGCGCCCAGGTCGCAAGGTTGTCGTACCCGACCCATCGATGTACGCGACGCGCATTGTTGAAGTCGATTACCAACAACTCGTGAAGGGTGATCCGAATCTCAACGTCGTTGTTCGTCCGGGCGACCAGATCTACGTCGAGCCACCACAGACAGGCCTTCTCTACATCGACGGCGAAATCAACCGTATCGGTGTGTACGAACTGCAGAACACCAACGGCCGACTCACGCTCAGCCGATTCGTTTCGGCTGCAGGCGGTTTGGCCCCGACGGCGATCCCCGATCGCGTCGATCTCGTGCGCGTCGTTGGAAAGGATCGCGAAGCCACGATTCGCGTCGACCTCAAGGCGATCCGCAATCGCGCTGAGCCTGACATCTACATGCAAGCTGACGATCACGTCATTATCGGCACGAACTTCTTTGCGTTGCCGCTGGCGGTCATCCGCAACGGCTTCCGTATGACGTACGGCTTCGGCTTCTTGCTTGACCGCAACTTCGGCAACGACGTGTTCGGTCCGCCGCCGGAGAACTTCACGTTCAACTAATCCAGGCTTCGCTTCGGGCCGACGGAGATGTTCTCTCGTGTCGCGCCTCAACGAATCAACACGAATGCGGTCCTACCTCACTGAAATCGCGAACCCAACGACGGAGGCTTCCGTAGCGCGGAGCCCCGTCGGGTCGTTCGGTGGGGGCGGAGGACCTGCAAAAGGAAAGGCAAAGGGAATTGGGTGTACGCGTGGTTGGGCGAACTCGTGCAGTCCGAGTGCCCCTGATGTGCGCGTGCGTGGTTCAGGTTCTCTTGTGTGTGATCGCGCATGAAATCACCTGTTGCGCCAACCTCACGCGCGGCTGGTGCGGTCGATACCGCTGCCGTCCGAACGATTTCTTCAGGTCAGCTGCTGTTCGCGGCTGGGCTGTTGTTTGTCGTTCTCGTAGCGGTCTACTTCAAGTTCTTTCAAACACAAGTTCGATGGGCGTTGGTTGAGCCCGCCGACTGGGGTCACACGCTCCTCGTTCCCGCCATTTCCGGCTACTTCGTCTGGCTTCGGCGTGAAGAACTGCTTGCGCAGCCATTCAAGGCGAATTGGTTGGGCTTCCCCATCGTGCTACTTGGCATCGGGGCCTACATCGCGAGTGCATTCGGACCGAGTTGGTTCGTGGTGCACCACAACGCACAGGGCGTGTCGCTTGGGATCACCCTCTTTGGCCTCATTCTGCAACTCTGCGGCTGGCGGGCAACGAAGATTCTGCTGTTCCCGCTCTGCTACTTCGTGGTCTTTGGTCAGTCGATCAGCGACCGTTTGTTGCAACTGGTCACCGAACGCATGCAGGATTGGTCTGCGATCGGCTCGTTCTACGCGCTCGCTCTGATCGGCATCGATGTTGATCGCAGCGGCAACGTCATCTCGATTTACGTGGATGGCGAGCCGCGGCAACTCAACGTGGCCGAGGCATGCAGCGGTATGCGCATGCTTGTGGCATTCCTCGCGCTTGGCGTTGCGATTGCGTACACGGGGCTTTCGCGAAACTGGCAGCGTACGTTGCTGATCGCTGCAGGCTTCCCCGTCGCACTCGGGGTCAACGTGCTTCGAGTCTTCACGCTTGGCATTCTTAGTCTCTACGACGCGAACTTCGCGGCAGGCGACTTTCACTCGTTCATTGGTCTCGTATGGCTTGTGCCAGCGCTGTTCTTCTACCTCGGCATCATGTGGTTCTTGTCGAATCTGTTTGTCGACGAGTCACAGAAGGGTGCCGATGGTCTGAAGCACGCTGCAAGTGCAAGCGGGGCGAGCACCGAAAGCAAGCGAGGAAACGATGCGCATTGAGGCCAACGTTCTTCGCGCCTATTGGGTCGCGGTCATCACGCTCGCGGTGGCTGGCATCGGCTTCTATGGGTTGATCAGGCAGTTCAACGTGTACCTCAGCAAGGAGCGCGTGGAACTTCGTCGACCGCTCGATGCAGTACCAACGCAGATTGGGCGATGGCAACGCCTCGGCGCGGACACCTCGTACACCGACATTCTGCTTGAGGAGCTCGGCACGCGAAGTTACCTCGATCGTGTCTACGCGATTGAGGGTGACCCCAAAACCGCGCTGCACGTACACGTCGCGTACTACACCGGCACCATCGATGCTGTGCCGCATATCCCAGAACGCTGCTGGGCGGTCGGTGGTCTTGAACTCACTCAGAACTCAACGGCAACCACGCTTGAAATCGATCGCTCGAAATGGCAGCCGTCGAAAGCTGATGGTTACTTCGTCTCGAACGTGATTGATTCAGTGACGGCAGATATCGAAGCAGTGACGATGCCTCGAGGCGATGTCGTTGCCACGACGATCGAGTTCCAGGATCCGAAAGCGCCGCGCATTCGCCAAGTCGGTGGGTACTTCTTTATCGCGAACGGAAAACTCGAATCGACGAGTTACGGCGTCCGCCAAGCGGCGTTCAATCTGACCGATCGCTACGCCTACTACTGCAAGATTCAGATCACGAAAAAGGGTCAAGTCGAAGAAGACGATGGCTCGCTCATCGGTCCGTTCAAGGAACAGTCGACGCAACTTCTCTCGGTGCTTTTGCCCGAGGTCATGCGTTGCCTCCCTGACTGGCCCGAGTGGGAGGCCAAAGGTCGTGCGGATACAGAGGGTCGTGCGGATACAGAGGGTCGTGCGGATACAGAGGGTCGAGTGGATGCAAATCCTGCAGAACCCAGCGCGCAACGTGACATCGATTCCAACGCCGATGTGGCCGCGAGTGTGAAGTCAGGCATGCAAAAAAGCTGAGCGCCGAAGTTTCGGCGAGGACAGAGGATCATCATGGCCAAGAAGCTCAACAAGAAGCTCGTGTTCGTCGTCGGCGCTGCAACAGTCTCGCTCGGAGTCCTGCTCGGCTTCGGCATCATGTGGCGCATGGACACGGATCGGTTCATCCGAGCCGGCGACAAGTTGTCAGCTGAAGGCGATTTCCGAAAGGCTGCGGACGCATACGGTCGCGCGGTCAACAAGAAGCAGAACAACATCGCGTACCTCGAGAAGTTCGATGAAGCGATTCTGAAGATCGTTCCTGAGACGCAAAACGAAGCGAACGAGCGATATCAGCAGCACCTCTCGAGTCTTCAACTGCTCGCGCGCGCGGATCGTGACAACGTGGTCCGTTGGCGCGCGTACCTTGAGGCGATCACTGAGCAGTGCGAAGGATTGTCGAGCCCAGGCGCGTGGAAGAATCTCGCAGATCGTTGCAGCGAGTCGCTCAACACCGTTCGTCCTGGGAGCACCGAAGAACTCGTCATCAAATCCTTCCGCGGCTTTGCGGGTGCAAAGCGTATGGACTCGCTTGACGAGCCGCAGCGTGTCAAGGCGGTGGAAGATCTCACCGCAGCAGCGACCTGCAAGGACTTGAATCTGGTCGAGCGCGATCGTGTGCTCGGTTCACTCGCGCGTGTGTCGACCGACGGATATGCCCGCGCTCGCGGCGCTGGGCGCGCCGATCAACTGGACAGCGCGAAGGCTGCAGCCGACAAGGCGCTTGCCGACGCGATGGCTGCATGCCCCGAAGGCGTTGTGACCGCAACCGCGGTTTTGGAGCGCGCCATCGTTGATGCTGACGGAAGCATGACCGCACCTACGGTTGTTGATGCGACGAAGTCGCTTGCGGCGAAGTCGCTCGCGTCTGGACAGCCGATGACGATTCTGTCGAGCGTGAACGTACTTGTGCGCGCTGGTGCAGTTGGCGTTGAAGAAGCCAAGGCGCTTCTCGGAGCGTTCATTGCAAAGGATCCCACGCAGCTCCTGCATCGACGTGTGCTCGCATCGATGCTGCGCTTTGGTGAATCGGACAAGGCACTCGCGGAGATCGATGAGATTTTGAAGGCGGAGCGACCGTCGGTTGGCCTCGTCGCCGCGAGTTTCGAGGGAAACCGCGCGGATGCTGCGATTGTTCGCTTCAACATCCTCTTCGACCAAGTTGAAAATGGACCCGCAGATCAACGCGCGAACGGTGTTGCAAAACTCAGTGCGGTGCGTGAAGAACTGGCGAAATCGCTCGCGGGAGCCGCAGACAATTCAGCGCTTCTGCGTGTCGACGGCAAGATTGCCGCGGCGAAGCGTGACTATGCGAACGCCGTCATTCGCTACAACGAGGTGTTTAAGAAGGGCAGCGAGGTTGATCTTGAACTCTACATCCTCGCGGCATTCGCGAATCTCGAACTCGGTGAAGTAGGACGAGCACTTGATCTCCTCAACGGCGGCCTCAACATCTCGCCAAACAACCCGCAGTTGTTGAGGATGCGCGCGACATTGGAAGTCCGTACGGGGCGCAGTCGTGATGCGCTGGCCACGGTCGCCATCCTGAAGGAAATGAACGCGAGCGATGCGGACGTGCTCGATCTTGAGCAGCGCATCCTTGCGATTCGCGAGGCAGATCCGATCAATCAAACGGCTCCCGGAGCGACAGGTTCCGTCGACGCATTCGCGCGCGTGCAGTCGCTCATGCAGGCGAAAGACTTCGACGGCGCGCGTCGGGTGATCGACGAGATGCGCAAGACTGCTGGTGGTGCCAACATCGCAGTCGAGCGATTCGCGATCGCGATCGAAGTCGATGCGGGCAACATTGAGAAGGCGCGGCAGATGATTCAAGCCGCGCTGCAGCAGTTCCCGAGCGACTCCGCGATGCAGCGCTTCAATGCGCTTTTCGCTTCAGACGACCCAGTTGAGCGTGTTGTGATTTTGACTGAGAGCACGATCGAAGAGCAACCGCTGCGGACCATCATCACCTACCTCCGCTTGCTGCAATCTGCAACGGCGGTGCGTGAAACCGCGACGCGCGAGACGAAGCTTGGCCAAGCGAGCGCGGCGGCGACGACCAAGTCTGCGGAGCGATTGGAGCAAGGCGTGAAGGAGTGGCGCGCAAAGGCGGAAGCCGCTGACCGTGCGCACCCAATTCTTGTGGAAGCCGACTTCCGAGACGCCGTTGACAAGAAGGATTTTGTCGCCGCGACGGCGATCGTTCAACTCGCGAAGGATTCGAAGCGCGATCCATCGCAGTCGGTACTGCTTGAGTCTCAGTTGTTGGCCGCCCAAGGAAAGATCCGCGAAGCGACGGCAATCCTTGAGAACGCGATTCAATCAGGCGTTGACAACTCCGTTGTCTATCGTGCGTTTGGCTCAATTCTAGAGCAGGCAGGAAACATCGAGGCCGCGCAGCGACAGTACGAAGAGGCATACAAGCGTCGTCCGAGCGACATGCAGACCGTGCGGCAGCTCGTCGGCTCGCTTGTTCGGAACGGCAACACGCAGCGTGCACTTGAAGTGCTTCGAGACGCGCGACAACTTGCTGGTCTCGACGAAGAAATCGCTGACGTTTGGCTCGGACTTGAAGCGCAGCTCGGCGATCGCCGTCTGGCTATGCGTCTACGCGAGAATCAGTACCGCATCGCCCCTCAGGATGCACGCAATGGTCTCGCACTGGCGAACATGCTCGCCGCGTCTACGCCGGAACGTGCAGACGTTCTCAATGAGCGTGGTCTCGAGGCGTACTCTGAACAGCAGTGGGAGTTGCTCGAGCCCTCAGCGCGGCTGGCTGCTCTTGAGCGAACCCGAAGTTCGTGGCGCAAGCGCGCAGAAGAGGTTTACACAGGCTTCTTGGCGCGCGAGCCAGGAAATCTCGACATTGCGAACTCCTTCAGCCAGATGCTCCGCGTTCTTGGTCGTCGGGACGAGAGCGCGAAGGTTCTCGCCGATGCAACGCAAGCGGCGGGCGAAGCAGCGGGTTGGCGCGGATACGTCATGCTCGGCGGATTGCTCATCCTCATGGATCGCATGCAAGATGCGGAAGCAGCGTTTGCGGAGGCAATCAAGCGCGAAGATCCGAAGTCCCGTGATGCCGCGAAGTCCATCGTCGACCTTGCATTCAATGCCGAGCGATACGACCTCGCATTGAAGTACCTCGAGCCAATGGCGAAGACAGCCGCGGACCAAGGCATCAACTTGCGGTTTGCGGAGATTCTCTTGCGTGCTGGCCGCACGGCCGACGCGCGTACCGCATTTGACGCAGCCGTGGCAGGAGCAACCCGTGATGTTGGCATGGAAATGCTCGACGGCGCGATCGCGATGAAACTCGGCGACGACCTTCGTGCGACGGGTGAAATCGCGAAGGCGCAGGCTGCCTACGAGGCCTCACTTGCGCCGTACTCACGCGCGAAGGCGCTTGCACCTTATTCACCGCAGCCATTCATGCAAGACGCGATGGCGAAGCGAAGGTTGTTTGAGCTGGGTGTGGCTTCGCGCGGACCAGAAGCGCTTGCGGCAGCGGACCGAGCCGTGGCCCTTGGTGGCGCGCTCCTCGCAGCATCTGCGATTCGCAGTGAAGTTCTTCTCGCGACGGGTGATCTCATCGGCGCGACGGCTGAACTGGAACGCTTCCTCCGGATCTCGCCGACCTCTATCGAAGCCCGACGTCGCCTGGCTGAGATCCACGAGCGAAGTGGTCGTGCGGACCGTGCAGAAGAGTCTATTCGCGTGGCGATCGCCCTCATGCCGGGCGACCCGGCGTGGCACGCGGCACTCGGTGACCTCTTGATTCGTCAGGGCCGCTTTGCCGACGCCGCGGATAGCTTCGAGCGTGCAGACATTCTGCAGCCGGCGGAGGCGCTGTTCTTCAGAGAGATCAACGCGCGCATTCGCGCGAAAGACTTCCGTGGCGGAATCGACAGTTCACGTCGTCGGGCCGACCTTGTTCGATCAAGTCCAACGGCCCGCACCTACGTTGGTGTTGCACTCATCGGCAGCAACGAGCGCGGCGAAGGTTTGAAGACGCTTTCTGAAACCTATAAGGAAGCGCGCACTCGCTTCGACGCCGGTGATTCGACCGCGCTTGCGCAGTGGTACGAAGCGGTCAGTCTGCTCTTCACGCCAGATGCACTCGCCGATGCGGATGCGCTTGTGCGCCAGTTCAGCGGCGGTTCGATTGATCCGTTGGGTCTCTCATTCCTCGCTGATCTCAGCATGGGGAACGCATCCGCGGGTCCGGCAAAGGCAGTTGAGTATCTCGCTCCCATCGAGGCGATCGACTTCAAGGCGATGCCGGAGCTTGGAACGCAGCTGCTTGATCGGCTTGGCACCATCCTCTACCTCGATGGCAAGTGTGAGCGTGCCCTTCCAGTGTTCGAGAAGGCGCTCGCGATTTCGCCGAATTCGGACGGTGTTCTCAACAACTACGCCTATCTTTGTGGCGCGTGTGCGAACGACGCCAAGAAGGGTCTCCCGTCCGCACGCCTCGCCGTGCAACTCAACCCAGCGCGCGCCGAGTACCTCGACACACTCGGGTTCCTGCTCGTCGTTGATGGGCAGTACAACGAAGCGCTTGAGATCCTCAAGCGTGCTGAGTCGCTCGCCAATAGCGCAGCCGTGCAATTGCACCTTGCGAAGGCCTATAACGGACTCAAGCGCACGGCAGATGCCCGCGGCGCACTTGAGAACGCATTGCGGCTCAATCCTGACCCGCAAACCAAGGCCTCGATTGAGCAACTTTCGAAGGACCTCAAGTGACACGTCCGGAGTCCCGATAGCAGTACTCCGAGAACAGCGCCATTTTCGGCGCGAGGCCAGCCATGACAACCGCACCGACTCGTAACCCCGCCGATCCCCGCAGCCAACCCCAGCGTCCACGCTCGGGGACCCAACAGGCTGCGACTGTGACGATTGATCCGATCCGCGTGCTCCGTCAACACTCGACGGCACTCGTTGCCAGCGTGGTTGTTGGTACGGGCATCGGCCTCGTCGCGCACGTTGCGTTTGAGTACCTCTATCCGCTGTATCGCGACAATGTGCTCTTCGAGCTCGTGCCCGCTCCCGAGGGCGTGGATGAAGTCATCGTGCGTGACCAACGCACCGAAGAGGCCGTCGAGCGTCTCGGTCAAACGGAAGCGGCGCGTATTCTCTCGCGCGACCTTCTCGAAGCGGCGATGAACTCGCGTGACATTGAGCAGACCAAGTGGAGCGAGTACTACCGTGACGAGAACGGTCGTTTCGTCCCCGCGGAAGCAGTCGATGATCTCATCGACGAACTCAGCGCTGGTCACGTCCGTCGACAGAACTTCTTCCAAATCAGTTGGTCTGCCCACGAGGCATCCGACGTTCCCGTTGTTCTGAACCGCATTGCGGAAACCTATCTCGCGCGTAAGAAAGCGATCGACGACGCGCGCTTTGAACAGAACCGTCAGACGTTCCGTCGCCAACTCGATGACCTCGATTCGCAGCTCTCGAGCCTCGGTAAAGAAATCTCCAAGTTCGTTTCGGACAAGAACCTCACGTCCACGAGTGAAGAGCGCAACAACATCCTCGTCGCCGTTGAAGATACGGCGCGTCGCGTGAACGAGACAAAGTCGCTCCTGACGCTTGCGCAAAGCCGCAAGCAGCAGACCGAAGCGAGATCGGAAGAGCAC
>JAIYCA010000110.1 GCA_027488265.1 Planctomycetaceae bacterium | reverse complement strand
CGAACGAGGGAAATCGGCTTGAAGAGATACGCCCGAGCCCCGACCCCAAGGGCGAACTCGCGATGACGCTTGCCCTGATTCGCAGTGACCATGATGACTGGGAGGTCGATGGACTCTTCCTTCAACTTCTCGAGGACGAGCAGCCCGGAACTGCGCGGAAGCATCATGTCAAGGATGAGCAGATCCGGCTTCGCTTCCCGCACGAGATGAAGCCCGCCGAGTCCATCTGCTGCAGTCCGCGTCGTCGCGCCTTCATGGCGAAATGCCATCTCGATAGCCTGCAAAATGTCAGGGTCGTCGTCGACGATCGCGACAGTGCGGTTGGCGAAGCGGTTTGACATGATCGACGGCGATTCCGTGCGAGGAAGTTCAGAGACGTGACAGGCGGATCCTTTGACGGGCGAAGCGCAACTGCTTCACGCACGGTAACGCGAATCAAGCGCGATCGCGCCGTCTTTCCAACGAAGTGCCGATGGATCGACTGGAGCATCGATGGGTTTCGCAAGTTCCGCGAGGAGTTCGGGCGTCATCCACGGCAGCGCTTCAAGTTTTCGCAACAAGCGTGCGGGCATCTCCGTGCCTTCGCGCTCATGCTTTGGGCGCGAATTCCAACGTCGGTGCACCCACAGGTACTGCTCAGGACTTTCGCGGATCATCCGTTCGATCGCGCGGTTGTAGCGTGCGCCGATGTACATGACTGGGTCGTCGGCGTCCTTCCAGTCGTCGGGTTCGATCACATCGGTGAGGCGGAGTTCGTAGCGAAACTGTCCGTCCACGCGCCGCGCATAGCCGCACACGATCGGAATCTCATATCGCAGCGCGAGGAGAGGAATCGACTTGTACGTAGATGCGAGCCGCGAGAAGAACGGCACGAAAAGTCCGTCGTTTCCGGCGTTTTGATCGGCGATGAAGCCGACCTTGCCACCCGATTCGATGATCTTCTGGACTTCGTCCGTTGCACCCCATTTGGTCACAATGCGAAGCCCAGTGCGCTGACGTACTCCGAGCAGCCAGTCGTTGAGGAATCGGTTGTCGAGAGGTCGCGCAAGCGCCGACATGCGGAACCCGACCAGCGCGAGGACGTATCCAAGGATCTCCCAGTTTCCGATGTGGCCCGTCACGAAGAGGCACGGTTTTTCGGAAGTGAGGTGTTCCATCGCACGGCCGACGTTGCCGATCCGCACGCGTTCATGCCAGTTCTCACGGCCGATCACACGCGGCATCGAGAACGCGTCGACCATGAAGATCCCGAACATGTGGCCGATCGATTCATCGACCATTTGCCACTGGGTTTCGGGTGCGAGGTCGGGGAATGCGCGTCGCACATTGCCAACGGCGCGCGCGCGGCGCTTTGCTCCCGCGCGGGCGTAGATTGAGCCAAACAGCCGCGCGACGGCGAGGTTCTGTTCGGGATTGAAGGGAGAAAACAACGCGGCGACCGTTCGGGCCGCCGCGTATTGGGTGAGTTCTATGCCGATCGACACCGGGGGGTTCCGGACTGCTTGAGAAAGCAGATATCAGCGGTTCACGGTTCCGGTGAGCGTCTCGAAGCGACTCCAGTTCAGCACTGGGATCTCAGCATCGGCCGCAGTGCGGAAGAGGCTGTCGTAGAGTTCACGCGCAGCGCGCTGATCAGTGAACGAGAGGGTTTGAGCCTCGGTTGCGTCCGATGGGAGCGGCGCGGGGAACGGCGGCTGCACACCGAGGACGAGGAAGTCGAGGTCGCCCGAGAGTGTGTCGCCTTCGACAATCTCGCCACCCCATTCAAGAATGCGGCTCTTGATGAAGTCGGCTTCGTTCGTGGTCGACTTGCCATCGCTGTTGACGTCGAACTTGCCGTGCACGAGGAACTTGAACTTGTAGTCAGGATTGAAGACCGCGTTCGCGAGGACGTCGTCCTTCACGATCGGACGGCTGCCCGTACCGCGGATGACGCGGCAGGTCGAGGTCGTGTCGCCAACCTTGATGACTTGCACGCTCGCCTTGCCGCGAATCGCGCCGTCGCTGTTGGCAGCAGCGGCGATACCGGCGGCGTCGTCGAACACTTCAAACGTCATGCCGGGCACGACGCGCTTGTTCGAACCGATGTCGATGAAGATCGTTCCGGTCTTCGGATCGAAGTCGACAACGCGCGAGTCGACGAGCGCCGCTGGATTTCCAGCCTTCGTCGAGGTCGCTTCGACCTTCTTCTGAAGGGCTGCGATGCGGCCGTCGAGGACGACGCGCTCGTTGCGGAGGGTGTCGATTTCGGTTTGGAGCGCTTCGGACTCGCTCGTGAATTGTGCTTGGAGATCGGCGCGCGCTTGGTCGAGCGCAGCCTTGGCGCCGTCGAACTCGCCGCGGTAACCCTCAGCAGCTTGCTCATACGACGCGATCGACGCAGTCACCTTCGCGACCGCTTCTTCGCGGGCCTTCTCGCTCGCGGCAAGGCGCTCTTCGAGCGCATCGAGCGACTTCTGAAGATCGTTCGCCTTGGTCTTGAGGCTGTCGGCTTCTTGCTTACGGGCGTCGCGATCCTGCGCGAGTTTGCGCATCGTCTCACGCACGGTTTGGCCTTCTTCAACATTGAGCGTCGAGCGGAGGCCGGCGAGGTCGGCGGTGCGATCGCCCGCGACGAACTCGTTGACATCTTGGCTCTTCTTCGTCATGTGATCGAAGAGGCTGGTGCCTGCGGCTTCGCCAATCATCGCCTGCGTTTCAGAACGGCCACGTTCTTCGCTGGTGATGAACTTGTCGAGTTCAGCCTTGGCTTCGCTCGCTTGCTGCTCAGCGGTCGACTTATCCGCGTAAAGGATGATCGAAACCGCAAGGAGTGCGACGCTGAGAACGACGAAGACCACCAGAGCAACGATCACACCGGTGGAAGAACGGGACGCCATCTGCAGATCTCCATGAGCCCAAGGCTCGAGCCGAGGAGTATCGGATGTTTATCCGCCGCCGTCAAACGTGCACTTCATCGGGATTTCAGGCAGTCTTCACAGCCGAGAGTGCTTCGCCCGGCGTCGTGACGCGGCTCGCCACGAGTTCGGCGGCCGAATCACGAAGTGTCGTGAGGCGGCCAGCCCCACGGGCGGCATTCGCGATCGAGGCTGCGCTTGCGCGACGCATGATCTCGGCGCGCACGGGTTCGTCGATTTCCAAAAGCTCGTAGCAGCCGATGCGTCCTCGATAGCCAGAACCGCGGCATTCGCGGCAGCCAACGGCTTCCGCGATGAGCCCGTCCGGGGCAAGTTGGAAGTCCGGTGGAACCTCGCCCGCGTGCGGCTTGCGGGCGACGACGCAGGACCGACAGACGCGCCGGAGCAGTCGCTGCGCGAGGACGCCCTCGACGGTGCTCGCAACGAGGAACGGCTCGACACCCATGTCGAGGAGGCGCGTAGCGGCACCTGCGGCGTCATTCGTGTGCAGCGTCGAGAGCACAAGGTGGCCGGTGAGCGAGGCCTGGACCGCCGCGTTTGCGGTTTCGGCGTCGCGAATCTCACCGATCATGATGATGTCAGGGTCGTGGCGAAGAATCGCGCGCAAGCCGGTTGCGAAATCGAGCCCGACTTGGTGGTTGACCTGAATCTGATTGACGCCGGGCACGTGGTACTCGACGGGATCCTCGACGGTGATCGCTTTCACTTCGCCCGAAACGATTTGCTTGAGCGACGCGTAGAGCGTGGTCGACTTTCCGCTTCCGGTTGGACCCGTGACGAGCACGATGCCGTGCGGGCAAGAGACAAGGTCGTTCCACGGCTTTAAGACGCGCGCAGGCATGCCGAGTTCATCGAGGCCCGCGAGCGCGGCGCTCTTCGAAAGAATGCGCAAGACGACGCCTTCGCCATGCAACATCGGAATCACCGAAAGTCGTAGGTCAAACTCTTGGCCCTTGTTGCGCAGAGTGATGCGTCCGTCTTGCGGGCGACGCTTTTCGGCGATGTTGAGGTTCGCCATGATCTTCAGGCGGCTCGTGATCGCGTTGCGGAAACGGTGGATCGTGGCTGGTACGCCTGCATCGGACATGACGCCGTCGATGCGATAGCGAACGTGCAGTTCGTGTTCGTACGGCTCAATGTGGATGTCCGTCGCACGCTCGCGAATTGCTTCGAGCAGGAGATCGTTCACGAGTCGAACAACGCTCGCCTCGCTCGCGCCGTCGGGGTCGGAATTCTCTGACTCGGTTGCGCGACTCTCGGCAGTCGTCGGAGCGCTTCCCGCGCCGAGCGCTTCAAGAACGTCGCCCGCCACACCGAAGCGCGTTCGAATCTGCGTCGCAAGGTCGTTGTCTTCGGCGACCGCAATCGCGATGGGAAGCCCTGCGGCCGCGCGCATCTGGTCGAAGCCTTCAGGGCGCAGAGGATCACTTGTCGCGAGAAGCAGTCGGCCGCGTTCCTTTCGAACCGGGATCGCCCGCAGTTTGAAGACGAGGCGAGGTGGCACAAGCGCGACCGCGTCGTCGTCGAAGATTTCTTCATCCAACCGAAGGAAGGGAAGGCCCATCTCGGCCGCGAGCGACCGCATGGCGTGCTCCGCGGTGGCATACCCCATGCGCGCGAGCGTTTGCTCGAGCCGTTCGCCGGTACGAGTTTGCTCCGCGCGCGCGGCGACAAGTTGGTCGCTGGTTACAACGCCCTCTGAGACAAGGATGTCACCGATGATCTCGCCGGTCGCCATAAGGAGAGCGTAGCGACCCGACGGCGCGCGACCAACCACCGTGGAGCTGAAACTCCTCGAAGGAGGAGTGGTTCATCCGCGAAGGATGTGCGAACGGTGCCCCAAACGTCGCTCGCGCGACGCTCCGATGTCTCGCGTACCGACGTCTCAAAAACCCGCGCGTGCATTTCGGAAGAGAACGACGGACGCGGTTTGAGTGTGCACGAACGAGCGCTTCCCCTGCGGACCGATTTCGCCCGCGCATTGAAAGCCTGCGAGCGCCGACGTGTGCAGTCGACGCGACACCGTGCTCGCGTCATGGTCGGGCGTTGAGAAGAAGCGCGTTCCGCGCACGTTGCAGGTGAAGAGCAGCGCGGCTTTCACGGGATCACGCAATTGCTCGCGATCGAGCATCATCGCGAGATCGTCTTCGGCCGTTTGTTGGTCGCGAATATGAAAACACATGGTCTGCCCTGAGTGCACGCGATCTCCGAGCGAGATACTCCCCGATGCGGATTCAACGGCGAGCACCGGCCGCACGAGGTAATCGCCGCGCCCTCGGCGTTGCTTGGTGCAATCCAGTGCGAGACCAACAAGGAGTCCTTGCCCAATACACGAGCGATCGGATTTGGCAAGTGACTCGACCATGTCGCGCACCGCATCGATGGCGCGATGTCCATTGAGAGCCAGAATCTCGTTCCCGCGCGCGGCGGTCACCACGAATTCGCCGCCGATTGGACGGCATCCTTGGCTCACGAGACCAGCGATATCGATGTCACCAAAGATCGAAAGTCCAACAAGACCTCCGTGCGAAACGTGTCGATCGACCGCGAGGACATTGAGCCCAGCGTGCGATGCGCCGCTTGCCACACCGCCGAAAATGCGAGCGCCTTCCGGTCCAGCCGCGGCATCGATGGCTGCGCAAGCCTCGCCTGGATGAATCGAGTGGGGGTCGGCGAAAAGAATCGTCCCGCGATGCGCGAGTGCGCCGCCGCCCGCGCCTTCGTCGGGCGGGAGCGTGATCCGTTGTCGGATGAAGCCCTCACTCCACACCGCCGGCGGACCGTCTTCAAGGTCGAACCAAAAGGGGCGCGCGACGATGCCTGGAGCGGAAAGCGCAAGGACCGACAAGCCTGGTGTGTGTTCGACCTCGCGCGTACCGCTCACAACGCTCTCCACCGTGGTCGCGAGGAGGTGCGCCGGGTGCAGTTCTCGCCGGAGAAAGTCGAGAGAATCGCGCAAAAGCGCGCGGTGATGAAAGCTCGCGAAGACGAACAGCACGTCTGCGCGAAGTGGTGAGGACGCTTGAAGCATCCCCGCGACTTCACGCGCGGCAGCGCGCGTGTCGGGGAGTTCAGACAACGCCGACAGCGCAGAAATGGACCGTTCAGTTCTCAAGGCCGTGCAGGGTGACGGGACAAGCAGGCGAT
>JAIYCA010000274.1 GCA_027488265.1 Planctomycetaceae bacterium | reverse complement strand
TGCCGAGCGAATTCTGCGTCCATGATGGATGCGTGTAGGTACCGGTGTTCCAACTCGTCACTGTGCCGATCGGCGCGCTGCCTTGATTTCCAAGATCAAAGAGACGCACCGCAGGTCCGCCGAACATGTTGTAGTTCGTGCCTGCAGCGACGGCGCCCGTGTTGAAATTCACCGCAGCCGAGTCGACGAGCGCTGGCCGTCCACCGCAGCAGGGAGCGCATTTGATCGGCTCGCCAGGCTCGCCACCGCCGCCGCACGGATTTCCGTTGCACTGGATCGTCATCGTGCCGGTGTAGATCGGCGAGTTCTTCGCGCCGATGCGAATGAGGTAGCGCATACCGCAGCGCACTTCACAGGTGATGCGCGCTTGCTTACCGCAGTCGTTATCCGAGCAGCAGAGCGGTGGCAGATCGCCTGGGCAGTTGCATCCGATGTCAAACGGATAGATCGCGAGCGTCGTATCGACTTGGAGATTGCTGCAGGTATCGATCGTGACCATGCCATCACAATCCGCGGTCCAGCAATACCAACCGTCGCGAACGACTTGACCGCCCACGACGCATGCCTGAGCGACACCTTGCGTCGCGGTGAATGTGCTCAAATCAAACTGATACACCCCGCCGCCAGCGATGGGCATCGGGGAGGAGCAGTTGTCCGACTGCGCAAAAGCGAGGGGCGCGGAAGCGACCGACGCGACGATGGAAACGAGGTGACCGAGTTTCATAGGTTTCTCCGATTGTGCTTGCCGTGAAGAGGGACGGATTTGGCCGCCATGCGCACTGCGCGCCGAGGCGTCGCCCGCTTCCGCGCGACGAAGGGGGATCTCTCAGGAACTCCGCGAAAAAAGCGGAAACCGCTCCATCCACGCGTGCGCTACACTCCGCCCTTCGCCGGTGTGGCGGAACGGGCAGACGCAGCGGATTCAAAATCCGCCGCCCTCTAAAGGCTTGCAGGTTCGATTCCTGTCACCGGCATCTCCGAACGCCGCCCCGCTTCACGCGGGGCGGTTTCGTTTGAGGGCCACTGCGCCAAAGTTCGAGACGCGGGCGAGTCCTCAACGGGCCCAAGAGAGACCCCGGGAACGACCTGACGCAGCCCGCGCAGCTTGCTCGGTTTCCACAAGTTCGACCGCGGGCGTCTATGGATCGCTGAGTCGCTCCGTTAGAGTGCGCCGATGCTCGCGATTCTCGCAGCCGCTTTGCTCTCGTCGTTGGTTGATCCGCCGGTTGGTCCGGCGGTTGGTCCGGCAATCGCTCCCGCGCCTTCAGGCATCCCCACCGTTGACTTTGCGCGTGAGATCGCGCCGATTCTCGAGAGCAAGTGCCTACCCTGCCACGGGCCAGAGAAACAGCGAAGCGGCTATCGCGTCGATGTGCGCTCCATCGCTCTTGAAGGTGGCGAATACTCCGCCCCAAACATCGTGCCAGGCAATGCAGCCAAGAGCCCGCTCTACCTCTACGTGTCGGGTGGCGACCCTGAGATGGAGATGCCGCCGAAAGGCGAGCCACTCAATCCAGCAGAGATCGACCTGATCAAGCGTTGGATCGACGAGGGAGCCAACTGGCCAGAGTCCGTGAGCGCGAAAGTCGCTGATCCACGCGATTGGTGGAGTCTGCAGCCAATCGTGCGCACGAGTGCGCAGCCAAGCTTGAAGGATGACGCGACGTATTCCATCGATGGATTCATTCGCGCACGATTGCGCGACGCCGGACTCGAACCTGCACCGGAAGCAGACGCGCGCACGCTGTATCGCCGCGTGTCTTTCGACTTGACGGGTCTCCCACCGACGCCGGAGGAACTCGAAGCATTTGTCGCAGACATCAATCCCGCGAAGTACGAGCAACTCGTCGATCGCCTTCTCGCTTCTCCCCGCTACGGCGAGCGATGGGCGCGTCACTGGCTCGACGTTGTGCACTACGCCGACACGCACGGTTTCGATAAGGACAAACCGCGCGAAAACGCTTGGCCGTATCGAGATTACGTGATTCGTGCGCTCAACGCGGACAAGCCCTACGCGCGATTCGTTGAAGAGCAAATTGCTGGTGACGCGCTCTATCCAAACACGCGCGACGGTATTGAAGCGCTCGGTTTTCTCGCCGCTGGACCGTGGGACTTGATCGGCCACGAAGAAGTCAGCGAAGAGAAAATCGACGGCAAATTCGCGCGCCATTTCGATCGTGACGACATGCTCGGAAATGCGCTCGGATCGTTCGCGAGCGTGACAGTGCAGTGCGCACAGTGCCACAACCACAAGTTCGATCCGATTCCGCAAGAAGATTACTACGCACTGCAATCGGTGTTTGCAGCGATCGATCGCGCCGAGAAGCGCTACGACACCTCGCCGGAAGTTGCAGAGCGCCGCACACGCGCGAGCGATGCCCGATCGCGATGTGTCACGGAACTTGCAGCGCTCGATGCGACATTCGCAGCGCAGGGTGGCGCTGAACTCGCGGCAATCGATGCGGAAATCGCGCGAACGACGGCGGCTACGGCTGGTGGCGCATCACCGCAATTTGGCTACCACAGCGAACTCGCGTCAGATCCAAACGAACCGAAGTGGGTCACGGTGGACCTCGGCGCGTCGCGAGCGTTCGATCGCATCGTCATCTATCCCGCAAGCGATCCGTTCAACGGCATCGGAGACGGCTTTGGTTTCCCCGAGGCGTTCCGCGTTGAAGCGTGCGATTCGCCCGAGTTTGAAGACGCCGTTTTCATGATTGCCACGGGAACAAGCGCATCGCTCGGAACACCACGCACAGCACCCGTCGTGTTTGATTCGCCTGGCGCGATGTCTCGATACGTGCGCATCACTGCGACAAAACTCGCGCCGAGACTCGGCGATTTCAACTTCGCCCTTGCGGAACTCGAGGTCATCGACGCAACCGCTCGAAACATCGCGGCCGCAGCACCTGTGGCAAGTCTCGACACCATTGAGTCGGGCGAGCGTTGGCGTCGCGCGAATCTGACCGATGGCATCGCGCCCGGACTTGCAACTTCGATGGCGAGCATCGAAGAACTTCATCAACAACGCGAAGCGCTCCGCGGGCGCTTTGAATCACGAGAAGTATCGCAGCGACGCGCAGAACTCGCACGCGAGCTGACGCGCCTCGACTCGGAACTCGCCACGCTTCCTACGCCCTCTGCGATCTACGCCGGCACCGTCCACACGGGCTCCGGCGCATTCGTTGGCACCGGTGCGAAAGGCGGAAAACCGCGTGAAATTCGCGTCCTCGCGCGCGGACAGGTGACAAGCCCCGGCAAGAGCGTCGAACCCGCGGCACTCACTGCGCTCGACCATTTGCTTCCTTCGCGCTTCGACTTGGCATCAGACGCGCCCGAAGCGGAACGCCGCGCTGCCCTTGCTCGTTGGCTCACCGATCACCGCAACGCGCTCGTCTGGCGTTCGATCGTGAATCGTGTGTGGCATTATCACTTCGGCCGCGGCATCGTCGATACGCCGAACGATTTCGGGCGCATGGGTGGCATTCCGTCGCATCCGGAACTTCTCGACTGGCTTGCTGCGACGTTCCGCGATGACATGGGTGGCTCACTCAAGTCGCTGCATCGCTTGATCGTGACGAGCGCGACGTACCGCCAGCGGTCTGATCACACGAACGACACCGCTGCTGAGCAAGATCGTGACAACCGCCTTCTTTGGCGCGCGAACGCGCGGAAACTGGAAGCAGAAGCCATCCACGACGCTGTCCTCGCAGTGAGTGGCGAACTCGATCTTTCGATGGGCGGGCCCGGGTATCGCGACTTCGTCATCGTCAACCCAGAACACTCACCCCACTACCGCTACGACCTTGCCGATCCCGAAGATCGATCGACGTTCCGCCGTTCGGTGTATCGATTCATTGTTCGCTCGCAAATGCAGCCGTTTCTGACGACGCTCGACTGTGCAGATCCTTCGATGCGCGTCGACAAACGCAATCAAAGCGTGAGTCCGAATCAGGCGTTGGCGTATCTCAACAATGGCTTCATGCTTGCGCAGGCTGCGCGATTCGCAGCGCGCGTCCGACGCGATGCCGGTGACGACATCGCACCGCAAATCACGCGCGCGATTCAACTCGCCTTCGGACGAACAGTGCGCGAAGACGAGCTCATTGCGCTGACCGAATTCACGCAACAACACGGGCTTGAGAACACCTGCCGCGTGATCCTCAACCTCAACGAGTTCTCGTTCATCGACTGAAACGGGTCATATCCGATGCACAACAACTCACCGTTTCATCGATACTCCGCGCAGCGCCCACTCTCGCGCCGCGAGTTTCTCTGGCAATCCGGCGGCGGTCTTGGCGGCATTGCACTTACGTCGATGCTGGGCCGTGATGCGTTTGGATTCGCGCAAGACAACGCGCCAATTTCAACTGCGCCCGCAGCCTCCATCGCCCCGCGTGCGAAGCGTCTCGTGCAACTCTTCATGGCCGGAGCGGCGAGCCACATTGATCTCTTTGACTTCAAACCAGAGCTCATCAAGTACGACGGAAAGCCGAGCGATTTCGGCGAGAGCGTGGAGACCTTTCAAGATGGACTCGGTCCGTGGCTACGACCAGTATGGAACTTCAACCCATACGGCGAGTGCGGCAAGATGCTCGGCGAAACGGTTGCTGAGCTCGGCGCGCACGTCGATGACATCGCGTTCATCCACAACGTGACGAGCCGTTCCGGAGTGCACTCGACCGCAACGATGCTCGCGTCGACGGGCTTTCAACTGCCCGGCTTTCCTGGCGCCGGCTGTTGGGTGAGTTACGGGCTCGGTTCGATGAATGAGAATCTCCCGACGTTTGTCGTCATGCCCGATCACCGCGGCATGCCTTCGAACGGCGTCAAGAATTGGGACAGCGCGTTTCTTCCAAACGAACACAGCGGAACGGTGATCTATCCAGGCAAGCCGAGCCCAATGGCTGATCTCTATCCGCACGAAATCGGGCGATTTGTGCGCGATGCGAGCGAACGCGATACCCACGAACTGCTCGCGCGCATGAATGGACTTCATGCCGAAGCGCGCCCCGATGATGCGCGCCTCGATGCGCGTATCAAGAGTTACGAACTCGCAGCGCGCATGCAACTCTCGGCACCTGAGGCCGTTGATCTCAAGGCTGAGCCGGAGCATGTGCTTCGGCTTTATGGGCTCGATCGCAGCCCTTCGACGTGGGATAAAGACATCAATGACGCGGAGGAGTCGTACATTTTCGCGGAGAAGTGCCTGACCGCACGACGCCTCCTCGAACGCGGAGTGCGTTTCGTGCAGGTTTGGAGCGGGAACGACAACTCGCATCCACGGCGTAACTGGGATTCACACGAAGACATTCGCCGCGATCACGGACCGCTGTCGCGCGGTATGGCGCGCGGAGCTGCGGCCTTGATTGCAGACTTAAAACAGCGCGGCATGCTTGAGGACACGCTGGTCATTTGGACGACGGAGTTTGGCCGTATGCCAAGTTCACAAGCCGGCAAGGGACGCGATCACAACCCGTTCGTGTACACAAACTGGATGTGCGGCGCGGGCGTCAAGGGCGGTGTCACCCACGGCGAAAGCGATCAATGGGGATACAAGCCGCTTGATCGAAAGAACCCGACCACCGTGTACGACATCCACGCGACGATGCTGCATCTCCTCGGTATTGATCACACGAAACTCACGTGGCGACACAACGGCGCAGACCGCCGCCTGACCGACGTCCACGGACATGTGATTTCGCCGATTCTCGCGTGAGGCACGCGAAACGGATTGAACGCGGGCGAAACGAATCACCCCGCACGCGTCACCTTGCACACATCACTCCGCACGCATCACTCCGCGCGCACGGTTGCGGTGTAATTCGGCGCTTCCTTCGTGATGAGAATATCGTGCGGGTGATTCTCAATGACCGTCGCGCCTGAGACGCGCGTAAATCGCGCGTTCTTGCGGAAATCATCGAGTGTCCGACATCCGCAATAGCCCATGGAGCTGCGCACGCCACCAACCATCTGGTAGATGAAATCGGGCAGCGCACCGCGATAGGGCACCATGCCTTCAACACCTTCAGGGACAAACTTGCGTGTGTCCTTGATCGACGCTTG
>JAIYCA010000334.1 GCA_027488265.1 Planctomycetaceae bacterium | reverse complement strand
CGCGCGGTGAAGCGCAAGCGATCGGCGGCCAGATCTCGCTCGAGTAGACCATCGGCGATCGCACGCGCAATCACCTTCGCGCGCGCGGGCTCAAGCGCAATCGCACGACGCTCGAGTTCGCCCGATACACCCTCGGCAAGCCGCAATCCAAGCATCAAAGCTTCGCTCGTATTGCGCGCGAGGTCTGGCCCTTCGACATCCACCACCGGCGCCGAATCATCTTCCGCCGCGCCGCGCGCGAGCCAATCGCCAAGCCGCGGGACAACCTTGAAGCGCGTCCCAGCGATCGATCCACTCGCACTCGGCCCAAGCGCCCACCACGACTCGTTGCGCCAGTAGACGAGGTTGTGCTGACACGCGCGGCCAGCGCGCGCAAAGTTTGAAACTTCGTAACGCGTGAAGCCGTGTGCCGCCAGCATCTCAACCGTCGCTTCGTACATCTCGGCTTCGAGTCCATCGTCACACGGCTCAAACTCGCCGCGCTCAAGCCGCTTCGTCATCGCGGTGTTTGCCTCGTACGTGAGCCCGTAACACGAGAGATGCTCAGGCCCAATCTCCAATGCACGCGCGAGATCACTGCGCCACTCGGCGAGCGTTTGGCCGGGAATACCGAAGATGAGATCGAGGTTGAAATTCGTGATGCCCGCTTCGCGCAAGTAGCCCGCCGCGCGCGCGACATTCGCCGGATCATGCCAACGTTCGAGCGTCTTTAAGTGCCGCGGTTCGAAACTCTGCGCGCCGATCGAGACGCGGTTCACGCCCGCATCTTTGAGTACATGCGCTTTCTCGAGATCAATCGTTTCAGGGTTCGCTTCAACGGTCCACTCGACGTTGCGCGCGAGCGGAAATCGGCGAATCTCTGCCGTGAAAGCCCGCAATTCGTCAGCCGAAAGGAGCGTCGGCGTTCCTCCGCCAACGAAGACCGTTTCGATCTCTCCCTCGACGCGCGCGAGCGTCCACGTCACATCGTGCGCGAGGCGCGCGAGGTACTCCCCCGTTCGACCTTCACGATCCACGAACGAGTAGAAGTCGCAGTAATGGCACTTGTGAAAGCAGAACGGGACGTGGACGTAGAGGCCGCGCGCACGATGCCGCCCGCTGGGAAGCGCCGTCGCCAGTCGCGACACCGCACCGCCCGCCGCGCGTCGCGCCTCGGTTCCTTCATCCGTCGCTGCTCCGTGAATTCGTACATCTGCCACGCCCGCAGGATAGGGGATCGCCCCATCCACCTCCGATCTCACGATCAGGCTCAAGCCGCGCCTCGAATCAGCCGATCCGCCCCCTGCGTCGGGTTCTCGGCGCAAGTTGTTGGCGCCAAGTTCTTGGCGTACGCGGAGGCTTTCCGATGGCAGGCGATGAAGTAATCCGGATCATGTGCCCGAATCTCGGGTGCCAGCGCGTGCTCGCCGTTCCCTCGAGCGCTCGGGGCAAGCTTGTTCGTTGTCGTGGTTGCGGCTCGAACATCCGCATTCCGGTCCCGCGCGCGGAATCCCCCTCCGCGCCGCAAGCCGCTCAGCCGCAGCAACAGAAGCCCGCGGCCTGAGTTCGCGACGCGCCCAACGCGCTGAAGCCGCCGCTAAACTGCGCGCTTGAGCCCGTTCCAACACCACAACGTACCTCCGCATGCCGCCGTCGTTGGCCTCCAATGGGGCGATGAAGGCAAGGGCAAGATCGTCGACCTCTTGACGAGCCGCTATGACTGCATCGTCCGCTACAACGGCGGCGCGAACGCTGGTCACACCGTGCAAGTCGGCAGCGATCGCTACGCATTGCACCTTAT
Source organism: Planctomycetaceae bacterium (assembly GCA_027488265.1). GTDB lineage: Bacteria > Planctomycetota > Phycisphaerae > Phycisphaerales > SM1A02 > QWPT01. The sequence goes on along the minus strand of JAIYCA010000334.1, from coordinate 4,294 downwards.
CCCATCGGGAATTCTCAGCCCAGGCAAGGTCAACATCGTCGGGAACGGCGTCGTGGTCGACCCTGAGAAACTTCTCGACGAGGTCGAAGGCCTGCGGAAGCGCGGCGTCGCAATCGGCGACAACCTGCGTATCTCCGATCGCGCGCACGTCGTGATGCCCTACCACAAGGAGCAGGACGCGGCGCTCGAAGAACTGCTCGAGAAGAAGTCTGGAAAGACGGGCGCTGGCCAAATCGGCACCACGCGTCGCGGCATTGGCCCCGCGTACTCCGACAAGGTTCGCCGCTCCACCGCGCTTCGCATGGGTGATCTTCTCGATCATGCGCTGCTCTTGCGCAAACTCGAAACGATTTGCGGTCTGCGCATGGCGGAACTCGAAGCGCTCGGCGCGAGCGTCACGCCGCTTGTTCCACGCGAACTCGCGGATCGCTTCGCCGCTGCGGGTGAACGCCTGCGCCCACACATCACCGACACCGTCTACCTCGTCCACGATGCGATGAAGGATGGACGCACGGTGCTCTTCGAAGGCGCGAACGCGTGTCTTCTCGACATCGATCACGGCACCTTCCCGTACGTCACGAGTTCAAATTGCTCGACGCTCGGAATCCCTGCGGGTTCGGGTGTGCCTGGCCGCATGATCGGCAAGGTCTACGGCATCATGAAGGCCTACTCGACGCGCGTCGGCGGCGGGCCATTCGTCACCGAACTCCTCGATGAAACCGGCGAACGCATCCGCAAGCGCGGCCGCGAATACGGCACCACCACTGGGCGCCCCCGCCGCTGCGGCTGGCTTGATCTCGTTGCTGTGAAGTACAGCGCGATGGTCTGCGGCGCCGACGCGATCGCGTGCACGCTGCTTGATGTGCTTTCTGGCTTCGACGAACTCAAGATCTGCGTGGGCTATCGCCGCGCCGACGGCACCATCACCGATCGCTTCATCCCTGACGCGGAACGCATGCACGGCTTCACGCCTGTCTACGAAACGTTCGCAGGCTGGGAACGTGAACTCACGACGTGCACCGATCGTGAAGATCTCCCGCGCGAGGCGCAGGCGTATCTCGGCTTCGTCGAGCAGTTCGTCGGTATTCCGGTCGAACTCGTGAGCGTCGGTCCTGAACGCACGCAGACGTTCGAATCCAACGAACGCTTTGCCGTCGCGCGATAGGTTGGGGAATCCGCAAGATCGACCCTCGCCTGCGACCCTCGCCTGATGACCGTCACCCCCGACAGCCTCGCCGACATCCCCCGCGACCGCTGGCCGCGGCATGTCGCGGTCATCATGGACGGCAACGGTCGATGGGCCCAAGCACGCGGACTCCCCCGCGCGGCTGGGCACCGCGAAGGCGTCACGACCGTGCGGCGTGTCGTCACCGAGGCTGCGCGCCTCGGGCTTGAAGCGATCACGCTCTATTCGTTCTCGAGCGAGAATTGGAAGCGCCCCGCCGACGAGGTCGCCGCGCTCATGTTCCTCTGCTGCGAGTTCCTTCGCATCGAACGCGGAACGATGCTCCGCGAGAACATCCGATTTCGCCGGATCGGACGACGCGACGGACTGCCGCCAGAGGTGCTTGCGGAACTCGACGAAACTGAACGCGTAACCGCGGCACACACCGGCCTAACCCTCTGTCTTGCCTTGAATTACGGTTCTCGGACAGAACTCGCGGACGCCGCACGCGCCCTCGCGAAGGACGTCCTCGCTGGCCGCATGAACCCCGACGAGATCGACGAGGCGACCTTCGCGAGCCGCCTCTACACCGCGGGCATCCCCGACCCTGACCTTCTCGTTCGAACCGCCGGCGAGATGCGCATCTCGAACTACCTCCTCTGGCAAATCTCCTACGCGGAGTTGCACGTCACCGACGTCCTCTGGCCTGACTTCTCGGTCGATGACTTCCACGTTGCGATCCGAGCGTTCGCAGGCCGCGAGCGGCGATTCGGCGGCGTCACCTCGACCGCTCCCTGATGCGCGAACTCGGACGCTGCGCGCCAACGGATGAGGGACATCCACTCGACGACCTCGATCAGAGCGCACCGAATAAGACACGTTGGCATCGCAAGAAATCGTGCGGAAATCCCCATCAAGACAGTGGTTGGCTTGCATTGTCGGTGGTTCACGAGATGATGTGCGGACGTGCGGTTGCGGCGGGCTGTTGGTCCGTCGCCGCACTCTGCGAGAACCTCCGTCGGACCTTGCGAGTATGCGAGGTGCGATGGAGCGACGCCGAGGCATCGCACGCACGTTGGGGATCGATCGCCCGCTGAGACGGAGGAGCGTGCTTCTGTGCACGTGACGACTCTCTCGATGGGTGTGTGGGATGGAATGTGGGTGGGCCCAAGTTGGTGGGCCAATGCAGGTGGGCAACGAAGACCGGAACGGTCCGGCGACACGGCGACGACGACATGCACGAACTACGACGCTCCGCAGCACTCACCTCGCTTCTCTCCGCATGCGCGCTCGCCGCGCTTCCGGCAAGTCTTGCGTTCCGATCCGCCGACGACGCGGCGCGCGATGCTGATCTCGCGCTCGTTGATCCGGGCATCGCGAAACTCGGTATCACCGAAGCGCGTCAACTCTCGTCGGTTGATGTTCTCGCCAACGCGCCATTCCGATGGAACTTCCCGCGCTTTGACGCCGCTCGGCTTGCGGTTGGTGAATCGCTTCTCTTCATCCTTCCTGGCGGCCGTGAACTCGAGATTCCACTCGCCGAGCGGCTCATCCAGAGCGAAGACTCTGTCGCATTCCTCTTCGCCGATCACATGCTCGGCACGAGCGCTGAAATCACGATCTCTCGCGGGGTCGTGTCGGGCCGCGTTCGACACTCGCCGAAGACGGGGCCTGAAGATTGGCGTCTCAACACGGGCGAAGATGAGTTCGGTATCGGCGGCGAATACTGGACGCGCGCGACTGCAGAGCCGAGTGTCTTCGCGCCTCTCGCTCCCACGAATGTGACACAAACGGGCGAGCAAGGTGGCGAGCAAGAAGGCGGCCTCGCAGGCGATGGTTGCCAAGACACAGGTGCACTCATCGATCTCCTCGTCGCGTACACGCCCGATTGCCTCGCGAGTTTCGGCGGGAACATCGAAGCGCTCCAAGCGCAGGTTGCCACCGACATCGCCATCGCAAACCAAGGGCTGTCGTCTTCACAGTCGATTCCGCGCGTGCGCATCGTTGGCTACTGGGCGGCGCCCGACAACACGACGGGCGACATCACCGACGACCTCCTTGAACTGCAAGATCCATCTGACGGTTGGAACGACGGTGTGCACGCGAAGCGCGATCAATTCGCGGCCGATCTTGTGATGCTTTATGAAGCGCCGTCGCCGCAGGGTGGCATTGCCTTCGGCGGCATCGCCGGGGGCGAAGCCAACGGATTTTCGGTGAATGCTGCGCCTGACACCTTTGTCGCCGCGAAACTCATCGGCTTCAACATGGGCGCCTGCGCGGAACTCACCGCGGTGCCTGCGTGCAACGGCTACTACGATTTCTCCCACGCGTGGCTCTTCACGAGCGATGGTTCTGTGCAGGGCACCATCATGGCCGCGGGGGTTCCTTTCCTCTATCCGATCTACTCGAACATCTACGTCGAGGTTGGCGGTGTTGCGACGGGCGATGATGAAGCGAACAACGCGCGCACGATGAGCCTCACCGCGAACAGCGTTGCGAAATTCCGCTGCTCGACGACGATCGACCAAGATTGCAACAACAACGGCATCATCGACGCGGAAGAGATCGCCGCTGGTTCTGCGGCCGATTGCAACGGTACTGGATTCCCCGACGAGTGCGACATCGCCTTCGGTATCAGCGAAGACACGGATGGCGATGGCGTTCCCGATGAATGCCCGCTGTCGGACATCGAGTTCACTCTTCAAGGAGCCGTGCAGCTTGACACGCTCGGTACGAGCGTTTCGCTCTCGACGCGGCCGCTCGATCCAACGGTCCTGATGGGCGCGGGTGCGCCCGGCGATGACACCCTCGCGCCAAACGGCGGCGAGGCATTCATCCTTGAAGCGACCGCAGGTGCGATCGATCCGCTCGGATTCGCAACGCTTTATCCCCACGATCCCACCACGAATGCCTTCTTCGGCCGCTCGATCAGCGTGCTTCGTCGGCCCGCGCGCACGAACGCCTCGAACCCGATCTTCAACTTCCCAGCGCGCAAACTCGCGCTTGTGAGCGCGTTCCGATGGCCGCAACAATCGACCCAAGGCAACTATCCATCGAAGGGCGCGTGCTACCTCTTTGAACAGCGCGCAGATGGCACTTGGGGACAGATTCAGTCGCCTCTCTCGACGG
>JAIYCA010000342.1 GCA_027488265.1 Planctomycetaceae bacterium | reverse complement strand
GCTCTCGATCCACGCGTTCGATGCAACAACCGTGCGCGGCGGCACCGTCACGCTAGTTGGTGCGGGCAGCACTGCGCGGCTTCGTTACACGCCGGCCGCGGGTTTCTTCGGAAGCGACACGTTCAACTACACGCTGCGTGACGCGGGTGGACTCACCGACTCGGCCGACGTTCGCGTGACCGTCACGACCAGTGGCACGATCCTCGCGGGCCGCGTGTGCGGCGCGACCGCGCAGACGTTGCAGTCTGCAATCGACTTCGCCGACCCAGTCGCGGGCGCTGAAATCATCGTGGCTCCTGGTCGCTACGAACGCGTCGATTTCAAGGGAAAACCCATTCGCTTGCGCTCGCAGTTTGGACCGACCGCGACCTTCATCGATGCGAACGCGGGGCGCGGAGTGCTCATCGCAGGCGCGACCGCTGCAGGTGCGATTGTTGATGGATTCACGATCCACGACGCCGCAGCAACCGACGGTGCAGGACTGCACATCGACGGCGCGAATGCGACCGTCCGCAACTGCCGCTTCATCAAGACCGCCGCAACCGCGAAGGGCGGCGCGATCTACGCGCGCAACGCGATCGTCACGATTGTTGACTGCGTCTTCGATCGCACGACCGCGGCCAGCGGTGGCGCGTTGCAGTGTGAAACTGGCACGTTTGTTGTCGAGCGCTGCGACTTCTTGAAGACCTCCGCGACGGCGGGCAACGGTGGTGCCGTACTCGCGAGCGGCTCGGGTTCATGCAAAGTGCTTTCATCGACCGCCGTGTCGTGCTCCGCAACTGGCTTGGGCGGCACATTACGATTTGAGGGTGGAATCACGGGCCAAGTCGGGCAATCGTCGTTCTGCGGCGGTACCCCGAACAACATCTCCGGCGCATACCAGAGCCTCGGCGGCAACACGACATCGGCAACCTGTGCCGCATGTGCGTCGATCGCGTGGCGAAACACGCTCGATTGCGACAGCGATCGTATCGCAGATCTCTGCGAAATCGATGCTGGAACTGCGCTCGATGTGAACGGTGATGGTCTCATCGATTCGTGCACATCGCGCGCTGATCTTCTCATCGCATCGTGGCCAGCTTCCTGTGGCGGCAACGATCACGCCTATGAACTCGTGCTCGTTTCGCCTGCGATCAACTGGACTGCAGCGAACACCGCCGCAAATGCGCGTGGCGGAAAGCTGGTTGCGATCACGTCGCAAGCTGAAGCAGATTTCATCTTCGCAACGCTTGCGTCGAATGCGACTGGTTGGTCGGGTGGACAAGGCCCGTGGATCGGCGCGTTCAAGTCTTCCGGTACGTGGCGCTGGTCGAACGGCGACGCGTGGGGATTCACGCAATGGGCGCCGGGCGAACCGAACAACTCCGGCGACCGCGCGCGCTACTGGACGGCCGACGGCGCGATTCGCGCGACGTGGGACGACCAACCGAGTTCGTACACGTCGATCGCGTATCTCGTCGAGTACACGAGTGTTTCCGATTGCAATGCAAATGGATCACCAGACGTGCGCGACATTGCGCTCGGGATTTCCGCCGATGCAAACGGCAACGGCATCCCCGATGAATGCGCGCCAGCGTGCCCCGCAGACCGCGACAGAAATGGCGCGGTTGACGCTGCGGATCTCTCGACATTGCTCGCGGCGTGGGGCACTGCAGGCGGCGATGTCGATGGCAACGGCACAACCGACGCCGCCGACCTCAGCGCGCTGCTCGCGGCGTGGGGCGCGTGCGAGTGACGGGCAGCTCCGAGCGATGCGCCCACGTCTACGGGGCGGCTGCGCCGAGACGCGGAACGCTCGGAACACGCTGATCTCGCTCGTCCATTGATTTACTTCGCGCACGGCCCCCACTCGCTGAGGACTGCCGCGAGATCGGCGCCGTCGACGACACCCGAGCCGTCGACATCCGCGCGCGGGAACTTTCCGCCATCGGTGCCCCACGTGTTGAGGATCGCCGCGAGGTCGATCGCGTTCACGGCACTATCTTCGATGACGTCTGCCGGACAACAGATCGGAAGCGACGGATCGGCCGCGCATTCGCACGCGTCGGGAGTGTTGTTCCCGTTCGTATCTTCGATGAAGCCGTTGCGGATTTCGCCGTAATCGATGATGCCGTTGGAGTTGCAGTCGGCGGAGTATTCGATGAGCGCGTGCTGGATGTAAACACTCGATGGCGAGACATCGTGCCACCCTAGTCCCCATTGCGGGATGTGGAGTATTGCCAGATAGCGATCGTCACCCTCACACTCAGGCTGCCCAGTTGCCCATCCAGCGAACTGAAATGGTTCTCCGTCTGTCCATTGCCACGTGCCAGAGCCACATCCTTTCAAATCAATTCGATTGGCGCCGATCAACGCACCCTGCGTTTCCGCAGACATCTGAAAGAGAAGCTCATTTTCCGCTGCCGAAGTGATCGATGCGAGATCGCCACCCATGCTTCGCGCCAAAGAAAGCGCAGCGGTAAAGTTCGGGCCCTGGATTGGAAGCAGCTCATACCAATGCCCATTCCCGCCGTCGGCGACGCGCCACTCGACGGCGTCCCCCAGCGCGCCATCGACACACGAGAGTCCAGCCACACCTGCGACACTCGCCAACAACGCCAACGCGCGATTGCTTGCCATCACCGAACTCCTCTCGCGAACGTCTT
>JAIYCA010000416.1 GCA_027488265.1 Planctomycetaceae bacterium | reverse complement strand
CTTGAGGGCTACTCCACGCGTGATCTCGAGCAGTACTTCAAGGACGCGGCGGACGCGCAGAAGAAGCGCAAGCCGCTCGAGGCCAAAGCTGAGGCGAAGCCTGAGGTGACGCCGGCGGCTCCCGCTCCGGCGGCAACCACTGACGCGCCACCTGAAGCGAAAACTCCTGAAGCGAAAAATCCTGAAGCGAAAGCACCCGAAACTCCCGCGCCCGCCGCGGAAGCAGCGCCCGCGAAAGATCCGTTTGAAGGACTCGAACTCGACGACGCCTATCTCCGCATGCGTCGCGTGACGTCGCTTCCGGGCGACGAAGTGAATCTCGAAATCCTTCCCACCGGCGAGCGCATCGTCTTTGTCGGCACCGAAGGCAAAGATCGCGGCATCTTCAGCGTGAAGTGGGACGGCAGTGAGCAGAAGAAGGTCGCGCCCGGCGCGGCAATCGTTGGGCTGAACTTCGCAGGCGATCGCATCGTCGCGCTCGGTGCTGGCGGTGCGCAAACAATCGGCCTCACAGGCGACGCGAAGAGTTTCGACATCTCGGCAACGAGCGAAGTCGAACTCGCGAAGCGCAACGCACAGAAACTCGAAGAAGTGTCGCGCATCATGGGTGGCAAGTTCTACAAGAGCCCCGCCGAGAAGGGCCTTGATTGGCCGGCGCTCACCGAGCGTTACCGCGACCTCGCGTCGCGCGCGCGCACGGCCGATGAGTTTGATTTCATCGCCAACATGTTCATCGGGCACCTTGATGCCTCGCACCTCGGTGTGCGTTCTGCGGAATCAGGGAACGGCCCGAGCGCGGCACCAAGCCGTCGCGCGCAAGGTCGACTCGGTGTCGCGACGGTGGAAGCCGAGGGCGGGCGACGCGTGGTTGGCGTACTCCCTGATTCGCCGGCAGCGCTTGCGAATCCGCGCATTGAAGTCGGCGACACGATCATCGCGATTGACTTTGAGAAGGTCGATGCGACGAAGCCGCTTGAAACGATGCTCGCTGGAAAGATCGGGCAGGAAGTTTTCGTGACGTTCACGCGGCCGCAAGCAGCAAAGGCTGAGGAAGCTGCAAAGCCAGCAGACGCCGCTGCAGCTGCTGAAGTTGCGGCGGTCGAAGTTGCAGAGATCGTGGACGCGCCAGCGGCACCCGCGGCACCTGCCGCGCCAGCAGTCACGGAACTCGCGGCGGTCATCGTTCCGATGGGTTCGATGGAAGAACGCGCGCTTCGCTATCGCGACGAAGTCCTCGAAAACGCGCGCAAAGTGCATGAACTCTCCGGTGGCCGCATCGGCTACCTCCACATTCAATCGATGGATCAGGCATCGCTCGATCGATTCGAGCGCGATCTCTACGCCGCCGCTGCGGGGCGCGACGCGCTCCTCGTCGACGTGCGCAACAACGGTGGTGGTTTCACCGCCGATCGCTTGCTTGCATCGATCGACGTGCGTCCGCACGCGTATGCGATTCCGCGCGAAGGCGACCTCTCGCGAAAGACGAGTTACCCGCAAGATCGACTCTTCATCCAGCGCTACACGCTGCCGATGGCGATGCTCTGCAACGAGAAGAGTTTCTCAAACGCCGAGATCACCTCGCACGCGTTTAAGACGCTCGGCCGCGGTCCGCTCGTCGGGCAACAAACGGCGGGCGGCGTGATTTCGACGGGTTCTGAAAGCCTCGTCGATGGCACGACCGTGCGCATGCCGTTCCGCGGTTGGTACTTGCCCGATGGCACCGACATGGAAGAGAACGGCGCGATGCCGGACTTCGTCGTTGTTCAAACGCCTGAGGATGAATCGCGTGAGTTCGATGCGCAACTTGCGAAGGCTGTCGAAGAATTGATGAAGAAACTCCCGAAGAAGTGATCTCGCAGGCCCGCATCGCGCGGCGTGTGGAGAATGCGCACATGGCGAAGGTTCCAATTCAGTTTTCGACATCACGGCCGCATCCGTGGCACGGGTTACCCGTTGGTCCGAAGCCACCGGATGTGGTGCATGCGTTCATCGAAATCACGCCGTTTGACGTCGTGAAGTACGAGATCGATAAGCAGTCGGGCTATTTGCGCGTCGATCGGCCGCAGCGGTCGAGTTCGGTGCCGCCTGCGTTGTACGGCTTCGTGCCGCGCACCTACTGTGGCGCACGGGTTGCGGCGTTGTCGCCAGCATCGACGCGCGGCGACGGCGACCCGCTCGATATCTGCGTGCTCACCGAGCGACCGATCAATCGCAACGAGGTCATTCTCGATGCGCGCGTTGTTGGTGGGATCGAGATGATTGATGGCGGCGAAGCGGACGACAAGATCATCGCTGTCCTCGCGAGTGATCCGGTGTACGGCCGTGCGAGTGACTTGGAAGATCTGCCGAAGGCGCTCATCGATCGGCTTGTCCACTACTTCGCGACGTACAAGACGATGCCTGGCGAAGAGAATCGCGTTTCGATTCGTTCGACGTACAGCGTGACGCACGCGTGGCAGGTCGTTCGCGCCTCGATGGCGGACTATGAGGAATTGGTTGTTTGAGCGGGGGTTGCCGAAGGCGGAGCAGAGCGAAGCCTGAGCAGTCGACGCCGGCGTCGCCGATCGTATCGTGTGGCACTACCCCCCTGCGAAGCAGGAGGTAGTGGTTCGGCGCGCGAGCACGCTCCATACGCCAAACAACCATCGTTGCATCCGACGCATGAACGACGCATCGCCATCACCAAAGGTGATGCCACACGAAACGCGCATCGCCGCCGAACGTCATCCTCTCGCGCTTTGCTTCGCTCCGCGCTCGTACTTGAGCGCTCGCAACATGCTCGCTCTGGCGTGGATTACACCAGAGTGAGCCGCCGCAGCGGCGACCGCGCATTACTCG
>JAIYCA010000344.1 GCA_027488265.1 Planctomycetaceae bacterium | reverse complement strand
TGCCGCCTGTCTTGAACGAGTTGTTGCGGAGATAGCACCAAAGCACGGTCGCCATGCCGAGCGAGTGGGCTTCCTCAAACGCACGAGCGACTTCGACGATTTGTCGCGTCGAGTTGTCGCTGCCGAAGTAAATCGTTGCGCCGACGGCGACGGCGCCAAGATTCCACGCTTCACGCACCGAGCCGAACATGATCTGGTCGAACTTGTTCGGATACGTCATCAACTCGTTGTGGTTGATCTTGACGAGGAACGGAATCTTGTGCGCGTACTTGCGCGACACGCTCGCGAGCACGCCGAAGGTCGTCGCGACCGCGTTGCAGCCGCCCTCCATCGCGAGCTTCACGATGTTCTCGCCGTCGAAGTAGATCGGATTCTTCGCGAAGCTCGCGCCAGCGGAGTGCTCGATGCCCTGATCGACGGGAAGAATCGAAAGATAGCCCGTGTGGCCGAGGCGTCCGTGTCCGTACATCGCTTGCAGGCTGCGAAGAACCTGCGGGCTGCGGTCCGTCGGTCCGAACACATTGTCGACGAAAGTCGGCGATGGAACATGAATCATGTCCTTCGAGACTTTGGCCTGGTGCATGAGGAGCGAATCGGCTTCAGCGCCGAGGAGCGATTGAATCTGTGCGTACTGCGACATGCGCGGGAATGTAGCAAACGCCGCGAGCGTTTCGGCCCGCGGCGTTTGAAGTGTCGGTTTGAAGTGTCACAAGGATGCTGTTCGCGGCTCGAATGCGCCGAGCGACTTCAAGCCGCAAAGTGCTCAGGTCGACGCCAGTTTTCGCGACGGCTTCGCCGCGACGTCTGCTTCGAGTTGACGGCGAACCTCTTCCGTGGCGGCGAATTCCTCGCCAAATCGGACGAGTCGCAGCGAATTTGCGATGACGAAGATGTACGCCGCAGCTTGGTAGAACGGACCGACCCAAATGTCGAGGCTGCCCGTTGCGGCGAGCGCGAGGCCGACGATCGCGAGCAGAATCGACACGGTGATATTGAGCGCGATGACCGACTTCGCCTTGCGCGCGATTTCGAGGAGGAACGGAATGTTCCGGAGGTCGTCGTTCATAAGCGCAACGCCTGCGCTGTTGGTCGCGATGTCTGAGCCCGAGAGACCCATGGCGACGCCGACGTCCGCGGTTGCGAGGATTGGTCCGTCGTTGATGCCGTCGCCAACGACGAGCGTGCGGTGACCCTTGCGGATGAGGTACTTCAACTCCTCGTGCTTTTCCTCGGGCAAGCACTCGGCTTCGATCGAGTCGACGCCGACGGATTGGCCAACGCGCGTCGCGACGGCGAGTCGGTCGCCGGTGAAGATGGCCACACGTCGCACGCCAAGTTCGCGCAACTTCGAAACGACTTCGCCTGCGTTGCGACGCAACTTGTCTTCCAGACCAACCGCACCGAGGTAGCGGCCGCCTTGCATGACATGCACGCCCGACATGCCTTCGATCTTCGCTTCAACTGCGCGCACTTCAGCGGCCATTGCGGGGTTCAACTCAATGATCCACGCGCCACGACCTGCGAAAATCTCGCCCGTCGCGGTGGTCGCCGCAACGCCACGTCCGTGCACTTCGCGATAGGCCACGAGCGTTTGTGGCGCGATGCGCGCGCGTTCTGCAGTCTCGAGGATCGACTTCGCGAGCGGGTGATTCGACGATTGCTCCGCATCGGCCGCGGCTTGCAGCAGCGCCGCGCCATCGACGCCCTCTGCGGGAGCGAGACGGCTGACCGCGAACTTGCCTGTCGTCAGCGTGCCGGTCTTGTCCATCACGACCGTGTCGATGTCGGCCGCCGCTTCGAGCGTTCGCGTTTGCTTGATCATCACGCCGAGCCGCGCTGCAGCGGCGAACGCGGCAACCATCGCGGTTGGATACGCAATGAGAAGGGCGCCAGGGCACGTCACGACGAGTACGGCGATCGCGCGTTGCGCGGCTTCCGCCTTCGCGTCGGGCGAGCCAGATTTCGAGATGAAGAACCACACGATGCCCGCGACCATCAAAACGACGGGAACGTAGTAACCCGCGATGCGTTCGATGAGTTCTTGCTTGCGGCCCTTCGCGCTCTCCGCTTCGCGGATGAGTTTCTCAACCTTGCCGATCGTCGTTTCGCCCTTGACGGCGGTGACTTCGATTTCGATTTGTCCGGTGAGGTTTGTGGTACCTGCGTAGACGGGCGTTCCGGGTTGAACTTCAATTGGCACCGCTTCGCCTGTCAGCGAGGCTTGGTTGATGCTGGAAGTTCCAGCGCGAACGTTGCCGTCGGCGGGGAGATTTTCGCCCGGTCGCACACGGATGATCGAGCCGCGCTTCAACTGCGAGAGCGAAACCTCGCGCTCCACGCCGTTCTCGTCGACGAGGCGCGCGATGTCAGGCGTGAGTTCGATCAGTTCGCGAATCGCACGCTGTGCGCCCCACGCGGTGCGCGAGAGCACGAGTTCGGAGAACCAGAGGAAGAAGGCGAGGAAGCCCGCCGCGAGGTACATCTCATTCGCGATTGCTGCGAAGACCGCGAGGCTTGCAAGGCTGTCACTCGACGCGCGGCCCTCGCGGAGTTCTTCGAAAGCGCCGCGCGCAAGCGGCACCGCGAGCACGAGCGCGCCGATGAGCGCGGGGATGCTGCTCACTGATTGCTCGATCCCGAAGAACGGCGAAATCCATGCGGCGAGGAGGAGCACACCGCCGAAGAGTGCAACGAAGAGCTGCCGCTCGAGGCGCTCAGCGCCGCCAGCATCCTCGGCAGGGTTGCGGGGGGTCGATTCGATCGTGGTCGAAGTCAGTGTCGACATAAATGGGTCCGAACCCGCAGGGTAGCAGAGGAGTACGCGCGAGGTCTTCTGCGGGATCGCTCGACAGGTCGAGTTTGGCGGGTGGAGTTCGATTGGACTGTTCGATGCCGATCGAGCGCGTGCTCGGGTCGATTTGAAGGCGGGCCCCGGTCGAGGACGCGTTCGGTGATCGACCCCCGCAGGTTCGTTATCCTGCTTCCGTGCATCACTCAACTGCAGCGCATGATTTGCCGGAACCCGTGCTCACCGAGCACGGGCTTTCCGAACACGCGCTGCCGGAGCATGTGGTTCTGGTCGGCGACGGGCAAATGTCGCTCGTGCTGGCGGATCTTCTGGCCGTGCGACGTGTGAAGACCACGATCCTCTCGCCCTTTGAGGCAGAGGCTGCGCGACTTGGGAGCACACGAACAAGCGTCCGATTGCCCAACTTTCGCCTTGATCCGGCGGTTGTGGTCACGTGCGACGCAGCGCATCTCGCGAGTGCGTCACTCGTTGTCTGCGCGATTCCGACGCAATTCATCCGAGCGACGTTCGCCCGCGTCGGCTCGTCGATCCCGAGCGGTGTTCCCGTTGTCAGCGTCGCCAAGGGGATCGAAGCGGACACGTTCCGACTGCCCTGCGACATCCTTGATGAAACGCTGAACCGCACACGCGCCAAGCCCTCGCCGATCGCGGCACTGAGCGGCCCGACGATCGCGGCGGAACTCGCGCGGCGCCTTCCAGCGGCACTTGTGGCAGCGAGTCCCGATTCCGCGCTCGCGGCATCGCTTCAAGCGACATTCACGTCGCCGTGGA
>JAIYCA010000039.1 GCA_027488265.1 Planctomycetaceae bacterium | reverse complement strand
TCGGATCGCTCGGCGGATTCTGGAGATACGCCGGCGGTTGCATCATCCCGTAGAGCGACAGCATTTCCAGATCGAGTTTGAGCGCGAGTTCATCGCCGCCCGCGATCATGTTGAAATTGAATTGCGACGCGCGCTTGTAGATCGGCGCGTAGTACCGATTGTCGAGGTCACGCGCGAGACCGAGGCGATCCGTCATCGCGGCAGGTGGGAAGACCTTCGCGAGATCGAGCGGATCGCCCGGATTCCAGCGTTGGATCGAAACCATCGTGCCACGGTTCGGCAGTTGTCCAACGAATCGCCGCTCCGGAGCCTTGCCAACTTCGACAGGCTTCAGCGATTGCAACGGATTCTGCGCAGGCCAAATGTGAATCGCGATCACATCCTCAAGCGGCCCCGGCAACTCATGGCGCAGCGAACCGGTGAGTTCGATTTGCGGCGTTCCGCTCGCGCGATTCACGTTCGCGGCGATCGGTTCAGCAATCGCAGGAAGTCGTCCCCAACCTTCCTCAAGCGCTCCAAGCCATTCGGCGCGGAAATCGATCGAGGTCGCGCGCGAAGGCGCGTCGATCGCTCCAGGGCTATCGAGTTCAATCTCGTACCGTTCGCGACTTGGGAACCCTTCGACCGTCGAGCCGAACGAGCGCCACGACGTCAAAAGGTTGCGGCGCGCGGCGCGCCCGTCGGACGAGGGATCGAGTTCAACCCGCGTGCTGCCGTAACTCGGCGCGTACAGCGAGAACCATCCCGTCGCGCGTCGCCACTGCGGCGCACTTGGATCCGCTTCGCCCGGTGCGCGTTCGACCATGTCGAGCACAGTGAGATGCTTGATGCGCGCGTCGGAACCTGAGAGCGTTCCACCGATCACCCAAATGCCGAGCGAGAATGCCGCAGCGACACCGACGTACGCGACCCACGCCCACTTCTCGCGCTTGAACATCTTGAGAAGCGCAAACCCAAACGGTCCCGCGATGAGCCAATAGAGCGTGAAGACAGCCGTCGCGGCAAGTACACCAACCGCCGCTTCACCCGCAAGACCAATCTCAGACGCGATGTTGTTGCCTTCGCCGAGTTGCTCGCTGTAGCCACCCGCCGCAAGTCGCTTCGTGTCATCAAGCGCGGTGTACTCGGCGCCGCTCGGCGTATCCGCGCGTCGCCCGAGGATGCGATTCCAAAAGACATCGCCCTGCGGAATCGCTGGGGTTTGCAGCCCGCGCGCCGCGAGTTCTTCCACATCGATGCCGAGGAGCGTGATGTGGCCGAAGCCATACTCCTTGCGAATGCCGACGAGCGCGCCATCCATCGCATCGGCCGCAAAAACCACGGGAATCTCCGGCTTTCCGGTGCCGTCACGCCGCGCGGGAATCGCGATGAACGGCCGCCAACCGTCTTTCAATGTGCTCGGGTCGAAGATCGCGAGGCGGGTTCGTGCGTCGGGCGCGCGCAGCGTGTCGCTCACAGAGAGAAGCGGGAGAAGCGACGAGACGCGCACGTCATCGATGCGCGTCGGGGCGGTCGCTGGCAGAATCGCGCTGAAAGCATGGCGTCCGGGCGTTCCGATCGACCACGGATCGCCTGCCGCGGGAAGCGCGATGATGAGATTTCCGCCGCGCTCAACCCACTCAAGCAATGCCTGCGCGCTGTCATCCGAAAGCCGTGACGGCGGAATGATGTTGCCGCCCCAGACGAGCGCATCGAGCGTCGCGTAGCCCTCCCAACGATCGGGAAATCCATCCTCCTCCCGGATGTTTCCAATCGAAGTCACCGTGTGCATCGACGGAATCACATTGTTCGCGCGTGCCTGCGCGAAGATGTCGAGTCCGTACGTGCGCGGGCCGACGACGGCGATTCCATCGACTTCAGGCGCGAGAAACTGCGGTTCGGTTTCCGCGATCGGCGCGCGCGGAGCAATCTTGACCGTGCCGAGATCACGGACGCGCTCACCGCCCTCGATCGCGAAGAGCCGCAGGCTGTAGATCTCATCGCGCAGCGTGCCTTCGCCGAACGGTGGCAGCGTGCCGTACACCCATCGTCGCGTCGCCTGACCAGGGTTGAGGACGACGCGGCGCACATGCTCGGCGACATCGCCGTCGGCGTTCGGGAGTTCCCACGCAATCTCGACCTCGACCGGCCCCGTCAATGCGCTGCGCAACTCGAGTTGAACTGCGACGGGTCCGCCTGCGCGCAGGAGATCCGCCGCGCCGAAATGGCGAACTTTGACATCGATGTCGGCGGCGTTCGCCGCGCTCGACGCGCCGAGAGCGATTCCGAGAACAGTGGCGAGCCACAGTCTGATGAGGAATCCAATGCGATGGCGTTGACTCCGCTCCGGCATGGGGGCGGAGTGTAGCGAGACAGCGGGTCAATTCGTCAGATTCGGCCGGTCCGTCGGACTCGTGAGCCTCGTCGGTTTCGTCGGATTCGTCTTGAAGCAGGCGACCACGCTGAATCGGGCGGCGAATCTTGCCGATTCCCCCGACATGGGTGCAGTCGCCATCGTCCTCACGCTCGGAGCCGCAGCACTTGCGGGCCTCTTGATGCTCAATGCGATGGCTTCGCGGATTGACCACGCCGAGCGACTCTCACGCCTCGTTCGTGAGACGCGTCGCCTTCGATCGAATCGCGCCGCGGAACAGGCCGCGGCCGCGCCAGCCCGCCGCCGACACTGATTGACACCGATCAACGCCGGGCAAGCGCGGCTCGCTGCGCCCATGTAGGACGCGTCGCCCACGTCGCGCTCGCGGCTTCTTCGATCACTCCACGTTCGACAAGCGATCAACGCTTGAGCTTCGCGAATTCACCGAGCATCGCTGCGTGACTTCGAATCGCATTTTGGTAGCAGGTCAGTTCGAACTTCTCGTTCGGCGAGTGGACGCAGTCGTCGTCCAGACCGAAGCCAACGAGCAGTGAATCCATACCGAGAATGCGCTGAATCGCACCAACCGCGGGGATGCTTCCGCCCGTTCCGATGAGGAGCGGCGACTTGCCGAACACGGCATGCAGTCCGCCTTCCGCCGCTGCGAGGTAGCGCGAACTCTCGCTCACTTCGATCGCCGGATTTGCGCCGTGGCTCTCGAACTCCGCGCGGCAACCTGCGGGAAGCCGCGAGCGCACGAACTCCTCAAACGCCTTTGCGATCTTCTCGGGATCCTGCTTCGAGACCAGTCGGAAACTCACCTTCGCGGTCGCGTGCGCCGCGATGACGGTCTTCGCGCCTTTGCCGGTGTAGCCGCCGAAAATCCCGTTGACATCACAGGTTGGGCGCGACCAGGTGCGCTCCAGCGTCGAGCGACCTTTCTCGCCGAAACCCTGCGTCATGCCGATGTCTCCGAGGAATTCATCGTCGCTGAAGCCAAGCGACTCCCATTGCGCCTTCGTCGCGGCGGGCAATTCTCCCACGCCGTCGTAGAACCCCGGGATGGTGACGCGGCGATCGGCGTCGTGGAGTTCGGACACAATCCGCGCGAGGACGTTCGCGGGGTTCGGCACCGCACCGCCGTACATACCGCTGTGAAGATCACGCGTCGGGCCGTGAATCGTGACTTCCATGTAGACGAGGCCGCGCAAACGCGTGGTGATCGCGGGCGTCGTGATATCCCACATGCCCGTGTCGGAGACAACGCAGACATCTGCCGCAAGTCGCGCCTTCGCCTCATGCATGAATGGCTCGAGGCTCTTGCTGCCCGACTCTTCTTCACCCTCAATCATCAGTGTGACGGGGCACGGCGGGCCGCCCGCGAGCGCGTGCCACGCGCGCAGCGCCTCGACGATGCCCATCACTTGACCCTTATCGTCCACCGCGCCGCGCGCCACGATGCGCTTGCCACGCGGCCCCTCGACGATCACCGGCTCAAACGGCGGGCTCGTCCAAAGTTCGAGTGGATCTGCGGGCTGCACGTCGTAGTGCCCGTAGTACAGAATGCGCGGCCGCGCTGCTGCGTCCGGGCCGACGCCCGGGTGATGCGCGACGACCATCGGATGGCCGATGGTCTTGGCGGCTTCCGCGGTGAAACCGAGTCCTCGGAGTTCTGCGACCAGCCACTCCGCGCATCGGCGCGTTTCGCCATCGAATGCAGGATCGGTGCTCACGCTTGGAATTCGAAGGAAATCCGAAAGGCGCGTCGTCGACTGCGCGAAGCCGCGGTCAACCTCAGCAATGAGTTGCGCGGCGGTAGGGAGGGATGAAGCAGCGTTCGATGTCGCGGAAGAAGAGGTGGCGGCCATGGGCCCGAGTGTACGAATCTCCCGCGGCCATTGCCGACGAGTTCAGGCGGCAGCGAAGATCACTTCAACGCGCTCCTCGTCAACGTACTCCTCGTCAACGCACGACAAACGCTGCGAAGCCGAGGACGACGACGGAGATAGCGACGATGGCCACGCCGCAGAAGAAGACAGCCCAGCGTGAAATCATCCGCCAGTCGCGCTGTTCCGGCTCGAGATACGCCGACCGTTGGCGACGCTTTGACGCGAGATCGGCGTCTTCGAGGCCCTCCATCTCGGCGTAACTCTTCGGAGGACGCTCGGAGAAATCGCACGTGCAACGCGGACAGTGCAACTGTCCGGGCCGATCGACAAACCGTCCGGCATAGCCGCAGGCGACGCACTGTCGCCGATGAAGCCTCGAGAGGTCGCGGCTGCGAATCAGCATGAACCGAGAATAGCACCGGACCTCCACTCTCCAAACGGGAAGTCAGATTTCGCGGGTGCTTCCTCGATGTCCGAGGACCGGCGCCTCGCGCGGTACTTCAGCGAATCCAGGCACTCGTGCAATGGCGAAACTGCGATCATGGCCGCTTCCACGACGAGTGCAGCGCGCATCCTGCCCGCCGAGTCCCGCCGATTCCTCCGCTGTGACAGCGATACGAGAGAAAGAAACCCGACCCCATGCGCCGAGATCAATGGATCCAACTGCTCGAACACCACGCGGGCGAACCCTCCGCACCCGCGCTGCCCGACGCAGCGGCGCAACGCGTAAGCGCACTCGCACCGTTGCCGCCCGACCCGACGTTGCTTTCTGGGAATCGCAGCGAGCAGCAGCTTTGGCGCGCGTGTGCAGGGGAGGTGCTCGACCCGTGGAGGGCGATTCGATCGGAGGCGGGATCCCTCCTCGCACCGGACGAGTTCCTCGCGATCGAAGTTTGGGCCGAATGCGAACTTTCCGCCGTGCACGCGCTGCACAGACTTGTGCGGGAGCGGTCCACGCAGGGCATGGAGACCGAGCCGCTCGCTCGGCGACTCACCGAAGCTGTGCGATGGCATCTCCAGCACACGCAACCCGACAATTCCACCAATCGACCGTGGGCGCTTCACGTCTTCCTCCTCGCCGATGACGGTTCCGGCGAGGCGGCGCTCTACGCAGAAACCCTCCTTCACAACGTCCTCGCGACCCACGCGCGTCATGAGCCACTCTCGCGTTGGATTCTTGGCGATGCCGCGAGGGAACTGCGCATGCTCGAGTTCAGCGATTCCTCACGCTGATCGGAAGAGGCTTCATGCCGCGATGGAGTGTGACGGACGAGACGTATGAAGTGCGTCGAATTCGTATGGCAAGCGCGTCTGTCAGCAATGTGTCTTGCCGCCGTTCCCGCGTGGCGGTAATTCCGTAGTATCCGCGCCCATGGATCCGATCACGCCTTCCGACGGCCGTCCGGTGACTGGGCTCGCACGTATTTCCTCGCTCTTCGGAGCGGTGACGAGTGCCATGCAACCAGCGCGCATGCCGCTCGCACTTCTCGCGGCACTCTTTATCGCTGCATTGACTCCGATCGTTGAC
>JAIYCA010000349.1 GCA_027488265.1 Planctomycetaceae bacterium | reverse complement strand
CGGGTTACTTCGGCCAGACAGGCATTCTCGAAGTCCTCAGCCTCGATGACGAAGGACGTCGGCTCCTCAGCGAGAACGACTTCCGCACGGCGCATGCGCGCGCGGTCCGCGAGCAGAAGATGATTCAACTGCAAGAAGCCGCGCTCCTCAAAGTGCGCGACGGTTCGACGAGTCTCGAAGAAGTGCAGCGCATCTTCGCACCAAAGCAAGCTGCGGGAGCGCCAGCACAGAAGGCCCCCACTGCGTGACCTTGCACTCGGATGCGCCTGCAATGAGCGCAAATCCGACGAATCGCTTTACGACACACACCTCGCGGCGCGCCAAGTGCTCACCGCTCAAAGTTGAATGAGGCGAACGCCGCCTCTTGAAGGAACCGAGATGGACGCAATCTTCAATCTCCTCGTACTCGCATTCATTGGCCTGATCGCTTATTGGTGGGCGAACCAAGGCATCTTGAGCGCGCTTCTGCACCTCATTTGCGTCGTCGCCGCTGGCGCTCTCGCGTTCGCTGGGTGGGAGCCGATCGCACACATGCTGCTCGGCGTCCCCTCGCTCGTGCATTACGCGTGGGGCATTGCCCTGCTCTTCCCGTTTGCGTTCTACCTCTTCCTGCTCCGCACGATCGCCGACAAACTCGCGCCCGACAATCTCAATTTCCCACACGTCGCGAACCTCGGTGTCGGTGGCATCCTCGGCGCGGCAGCGGGCGTTCTGACCGTTGGAATTGCGATCATCGGTGCAGGCCACACGCACTCGTCGAACGAAATCCTCGGCGTTGTCGGTGTTGCGCGTACGGCGCAATCGAAGGGGCAACCGAACGTCAACGTGCAACCGCTTTGGGTGCCCGCGCACACGATCACCGCGCGAACGTTCGAATTCCTCTCATCCACGTCTATGCGTCCAACGCTTTCGACGCCGACGCTCGCTTCAGAGCAACCCTTCCTCGACAAGATGGCCTTGGGCCTCTTCCGCGACACCTACTTGAAGGACGGCCGCATTGGTCGCGTTTCCGCAGCCCCGGGCTCGGTGCGGATTGATCAGGCGATCCTCGCCTCTACCGGCGGACAGTCGCGGTACGTCGTGAAGGTGCATCTCGAACCCGGCGCGACGACTGCGGGCGTTGGTTTCGCCATCTCCGCATCGCAATTCCGCTTGGTCGGAAAGCCGCGCGCGGCCGGCGGCCCAAACAGTGGCATCGCGTTCCCCACCGAGTGGTCTCAACCGCTCGCCAATGGCGGCACGGGCATCTTCAAGTTCGATGATCGCTCGCACTACGTCACGGGCCCCGCAGGCACGCAAACGCTCGACATCGTGCTGATGTTCCCGGCCGATGCTTTCCCGAAGGGCGAACCTCCACGCTTCCTCCAAACGATGGGTCTGCGTCTTCCTTTCCCTGCGATCGGCCAAGAAGCATCCGAGGCGGACGCCACGGCGCTTGTGATGGGCGCCGAGAGCGGTCAGGCACCGGAGATTCCGTCGGATGCGCCTGTCATAAGCGACCTCGACCTTGTTCTCAACGACCAGTTGATGCCTGCGAGCGCGGACACCAACTCGCTTCCCTCAGGCATGGGCGTCAAGGATGGCAATTGGCTGTTCGAGGGCGCGGGCGACTTTGAACAAGGCGGTTTCCGCGGCAACAAGAACGTGATCGTCAAGGGCATTTGGTCGCCCGCTTCGACGCGTGTTGTTCGTCTGAACATTTCGCGTGGCGGAACCAGCTCGATCGACCTCTGGAACGATCGCAGCAAAGTCGCGGAGAAGGCTGGCCCCACGGCAAAGTTGGTCCTCATCGATGACCTCGGCCGCCGTTACTTCCCGATCGGCTACATGCACATCACGAAGACGGGTGACCGTCGCGTGACGATCGCGCTTGACCGACAAGACAAGTACACGACGCTTGATCAATTCCCAAGCCTCTCGAGCTCGGGCGCCGACACGCTCTACGCGCTCTTCACTCCTGCGGTTGATCGCACCATCGTCGGCATCAAACTCGGTGATGAGTGGGTCGCCCGCGGCAACCTCCGCATCGAGCCGAAGAAGTAAAGAGAGAGACACCAGCAGCGAGTTGGAAGCGCGACTACACGCTGCGACTTTCAGAACACAACGACCGCAGCCCCAGTTCGCTGGGGCTGTGGTTCTTTTGGCTCGACTGCGAATTCCCGGAGTGAGTTTGATGAAGATCACGGTGATGTGCGCGGCTGGTAGGGAGCGCGCTTGGCGGGACAGAAAGCAAAAACAAGTCAGTGCACACAAGTCACCGCCAAACTGCGACTGTTTGTGAAGTGTCATCGCATTTGAGATCACCGCACCAAGTCGTTGAAGCGAATGGCGGATCACTGCGAAATCTCCGAAATAACTCGCACTCACTTTTTCATGTGGAAATTCTGCCGCACTTCGCGAGTTGCGAGTTTCAGACGGCCACAATCGCGCGTGTCAGTGACCAACTCATTCGCAAGTTCTGCGAGAGCACGCACTGGAGTCATACAGAACGACGCGTGGACGCGTGCGTGGCGATATGGCAAGCGGTGATTCCATGAAGAGGGAGGAAAGGTGAAGCCCACAGTTTTTTTCGATGATCCTGACTCGGCGCGAACGCGCGCTCCACGCGGTCGCTTTGACCGCGTCGGCAACAACAAAGCGTTTGACGACGAGCGCACTGCGATCCGTGGAACGCTGCGCACACTGCGAGATCACCTCGCCGCCGATGGAGTCTGGGTCACGTGCATCTTCTGCCTCCGCCTGCTGCGACTTCGGTTTCAGCCACTCATCGCGTGGGTACCTAGCCATTGGGTCGGCCGTGACGATGGAGAACGCTCCGCAGAGCGCTTTCTTCGGGCGCTCCAGTATCGCACGCTCGCGCGGAACTGGCGGAGTCCTCGTGATCCGCGCGATGAAGCAGACCTCATCATGCTGACACCTGATCGGCAGACGATCGTGATTGTCGAAGTGAAACGCGCGCGTGGACCGTGGGACGCGCTTGATCGAGTCGATGCGCGCAAACGCGAGGTCCTCTGGAGATTGCTTCAAGATCTCTCCTCGAACGCGCACACCATGCCAGCAGCGCGCGACATGGCTTCAAGGCTGTCGGAATCCAAGCGGCCAGCGAAGATCCGCGCCTCACGGGCCATGAAGTTCCCAACGCAAGCGACGAGTATCCGCGTCGATCTCGTCGGAGTACGCGGCGAGGGTGGAACGGCGACCGTGGTTCGTCACGTGGTAGGAATCTTCGAACGAAACCTACGTCGGAGCCATAAGTCACACACGCCGCTGCCGAAGCAGGCTGAGACGTGTGATGAACCTCCCTGGCTCAACGTTGATTGTGTTCAGTTCATCTATCCCACACCCGACGTGCAAGAAGCCAGCACCCAGCATCCATGGAGCGTGCGTGGTCTCGTGCCGTACATCACCGCGAAGAGGTCCACTTCCACGTCCGATGCCACGTCGCTTGATTCTGCTTCAGCAGACCAAGCCGTCGCTCTTCAGACTTCGGCATCCGAACGACACGCCTCAGCGCCAGTACCGCTCGAGTGCAATCTCAACGAGACGACGTTCCATCTCGCCAATCTCATCCGTCACCCAACGACTTCGAAGCGAGTCGAGATATCGCTGCCGTTCAATCGCGCGACGACGTCCCTCGAGTTCCGATCGCAACTGCAACTGCACATCGCGGTCGAAGAGAGACCGACTTGGCGGACGATCCAAGGCGAGAATGCCGAGCCACACCACGAGTTCGCGCTGCTCGAGCGGCGCGCTGATCACGTCCACACCAAGCCCCGTCAAACGCTCTTTCATCGCATCCGTGAAGGGCATCCCAGCGATGCCGTCGGTTGGGTAATCGAACGTTTGCCACAAGCCCCCGTCTGTGACTTTCAGTTCCGTCGCAATCGCGCTGAACGACTTTCCCTCGGCTGCAAGTGCCTTGACTTTGGCGATCGCTTCCGCATCGGTCCGTGGATTGAGACGAATGCGTCCAAGCTTCATCACCGGAGGTGGGTTGAACTCAGCTCGTCGCCGCTCGTACTCCTGAACGATGTCGCGCCACGAGACAATAGTCCGCGGCTCGATACGCTCGTTCATCAAACGACGCACGAGCGCGATGTCGCGCTTCTGTTGCACGAACTGCTCAAGTGTCTGCGACTCTTCTGCTTCAAGGCTCGCTTCGGCAGCGGCACGACTACCACCGCGCTCCGCGATCGTCTCCTCTTGGAAACTCCGAAGCCACGCGAAAAGACCTTGCTGTTGCTCGGGAGAGAGTTTCGATTCGGCGTCCGCGACAATCAGTTCGTTGTCTACAAGGTCCTTAAACGAGAGTCGGACGAGTTCAACGAACACACGCCGGCCTTCAACGCGATCTCGAAGTGCAGCCGCCGAGAGGAGACGATCCGCGATCGGCTCGAGGAAGGCGTTCGCAAAGACGGGACGACCGTTGACTTGTCCAACAAGTCCCTCAACAGGCCAAGATTGACCCGGCTCAAGCTTTCGCTCGAAGGTCGACTTCGTGGCATCAATCACACTTTTGCCGTCGGCATTTTGCGAGATCACCTCACGCCGAGTTTCCACGAAGTCACGATCGCCCGACGACATCTCCATTTCATCGGTGACGACTTCGGGTTCTGCAACGACTTCTGGCGAGATCTCCACGACATCCGTTTTGATGTTCGAAGGTGGTCGCGCAAAGTCACTGAGCGTGATTGGCTGGGCATCCGGACGAATACTCGAACTGCATCCGACGAGGCTGCTTGCAACGAGGCCGCATCCCACAACACTGCACGCGACGCTGAGGACGATTTGCAGGGCGACGAGAGATCGGGCACAGGGCATGTTCGGAATCCTATCTCATGCCTAGGCGAAGGTGGACCAACGTCGCTATTCTCGCGACATGAGCGACGAGACCCCGAAACTGCACATCGACTCGGATTGGAAAGCACAGGCACAGGCGGAGAAAGAGCGCTTGGCGGAAAAGGAAGCCGCGCGTGCGTCGCAGCCTGGCCAAGGCGGCGAGGGCGAGATGCCGCCTGCAAGCTTCCAAACGCTCGTGGCGACGCTTGCAAGCCAAGCGATGATGGGGCTTGGCGCTTACGGCGATCCCCAAACGGGACGCGTCGTGATCGATCTCGTCGGTGCGCAGTTCGCGATCGATTTGCTCGGCGTTGTCGAAGAAAAAACGCGTGGAAACCTCGATCCCGAAGAAGCGAAGGAACTCAGCGAAGTCTTGGCACACCTGCGCGCGCGCTTCGTGCAAATTGCCAAACTTGTCGCAGCCCAAATGCAGCGCGAAGGTGGCG
>JAIYCA010000267.1 GCA_027488265.1 Planctomycetaceae bacterium | reverse complement strand
GAAGGCATGACATTCCAGCGGCAACCGCTTCGGCGAGTCCTTCGCCGAAGCAAAGGCCACGGGTTCCGATCGGTCGCGTGACGCGTCTCGTGAAGACGTGACACGTGAAGGCGTGACATGTGACGGTTTGGTGTCACAACGTCGTGCTGCAACCCCATCGCGGGGACGCGTAGCGCATTGAAGCAATCGCGAGCGCGCTCAGCCGACGACCACGCCTGCGACGGCGCCAGTCAGCCAGCAGGCGAGTGCCCCCGCGACCATCGCACGGAACCCAAGTTTCGCGATGTCACCGCGCCGCTCTGGTGCCATCGCGCCGAGTCCGCCGATCTGGATCGCAATCGACGGCAGATTGGCGAATCCGCAGAGTGTGTAGATCGCGATCGTCGATGCGCGCGGCGAGATTTCGCCGGCGGTGATCATCTTTGAGAGATCGAGGTATGCGACGAACTCCGTCGCAACGATCGCCTCGCCCATCAGTGTGCCGAGGAGGCGGGCGTCTTCACCAGCACCCATGAGCCACGCGAGTGGCTGGAGACAGATGCCGAGGATGTTCTGCAGACTGAGGATGGGCAGCCCCAATTCTGCTCGCCAAGTCGCGATCGGGAGCCAACTCTCATTCACCTCGCTGAGCGCCGACAAAGGCCAATTCAGAAGCGCGAGCAGCGACACGAAGGCAATGAGCATCGCCGCAACGTTCAGGGCGAGTTTCAGGCCATCGGTTGCGCCTTCGGCCGCAGCGTCCATCACATTGGTCGAGGTGCGCGGAAGATCGCGCATCGCGTCGATCGACTCGTCGGCGGGCGTTTCAGTTTCGGGGCACATGAGTTTCGCCATGACAATCGCGCCGGCGGAGGCGATCACACTCGCGGCCATAAAGTGCTTCGCAACTTCGATGCGTGACGCTTCGCTGTCGCCTCCGACCATCACGATGTACGCGCCCATCACACTGCCCGCGATGGTCGCGAAACCGCCGACCATGACGCACATGATCTGCGACTGCGTCATGCGCGCGATAAAAGGTTTGACTGTCAGGGGCGCTTCCGTCTGCCCGACGAAGATGTTGGCAGAGGTCGACATCGCCTCAACGCCGGTAATGCCGAGCGTTCGGCGCAGGACGCCCGCGAACACGGCGATCACCCGCTGCATGATCCCGAGGTAGTACAGGATCGACATGAGCGAGCCGAAGAAGATGATGATCGGCAAGACCTTGATGGCGAAGATGAAGCCCCACGCGCCGCCTGCATCGGCCGCGTTGCCAAAGATGAATCGCGTTCCTTCGTCGGCAAAGGAGACGACCTTGGTCACCGCCGCGGCGAGGACGTTGAAGATCGCAACGACTGGCGTGAATCGAAGAAAGAGGAACGCGAGTGCGAACTGCAGCGCAAGCCCGCCGAGCACCGTCCGGCGGTTGATCGCGCGACGATTGGTCGAAAGCATGTAGCCGATCGCGAGGATGGCTCCGACGCCGAGCAGTCCTGTAGGGTTCATGGGGTCTCCAGCGTCGCAAGATACGGCAGACGCCCCGTGGTGACCGTATGCTCGCGTCCATGGCAGCGCCGAAGCCCCGTGTCCTTGGCCTTGAAGAAGCGATTCATGCGATCGCCGTGGAGACTTTGGCACTCGAGCGCCGTGCGGTGGTCGGTATCACGGGCGCGGTGGCGGCAGGAAAGTCGACCTTCGCGCAACGTCTCGCTCACCGTCTCGCGCAGCGTATGGGAGGCGAGATGGGTGGGCACGCGCAAACAGTCGACATCGCAATGGACGCGACGATCGACGCAACGTCCGATGCTGCATGCACACCCGTACTCCCAAGTCGCCGCGTGGTCGTCCTCTCGACCGATCACTACCTGCCCGATTACGACCGGACGCCTGAACATCTGCGCGATCTCCCCGAATCCTCCGACCTCGTTCGTCTCGCCCATGATTTGAGCGAACTTCGCGCGGGGCGCGCGGCGCGTGTGCCACAGTGGAGTTTCGAAACGCACGCACGTACTGGTGAAGTCGACGTTGGTCCTGCGGATGTGGTGATTGTCGAGGGGCTTCACGCTCTCCATGACCTCCCGCGCGTACACGTCGATTGGGCGATCTTTGTCGAGGCTCCGCGCGAGGTGCGATGGGAGCGCGCCGTAGCACGCGAACGCGCAGGCGATCGTCCGTGGCCGATCGAGTATCTCGAGCACTTCTTTACCAACGTCGCAGAACCGACATTCGCGGTGCACGCAGAGCGTTACCGCGCCACGGCCCACTTCATCGTGGCATATCGCGCGGAGAACGCTGAGAGGGTCTGAAGCAGTCAGCGCACGTTGCGAGAAACTCGCCAGCACCGCCGACGACGATGCGCTCGGTCGCCGCAATGAGCCGCTCGCTATGCGTACTCGGAGCACTGCAGCGTGCGCATGTTCCGCGTATGTGCACGACTTCGTGTGCGCGCGGAATCAGCGCGTCAAAGGGCGCGAAGAGTTCGCCGAAGTGGTCGAGGTCACAACCTGCGACGATGACGGAGACGCCGCGATCGAGCAGGGTGTTGATCGGCGCGACGACCTCGGACGCGAAGAAGTGGATTTCATCGATCGCGACGAGTGACGGAGTCGCGGGCTCTCCATCGACGAGTCGGAGCAGATCGGTCGCGTCGCGCGCGGACTTTGCCGCGACGCGCTCACCGGTATGCGTGACGATCGCATCAGACGCGTAGCGCGTATCCCGCGCAGGCTTCACGACGAGGACGTGTTGCCCAAGCGCGCGGGCAGCGAGAACGCGCCGTTGAAGCTCGGTCGTCTTCCCCGCGAACATTGGGCCACAGAGAACGGTGAGGACGGGCATGGCGATCGAGGTATTGAGTACTCGAGGTTTTGAATACTCGAGGTTTTCAGTCTCGAGGTTTGCTGAATTCGAGGTCTTCTGAATTCGAGGTCTTCGGAATTCAAGGGCGCCATCACGCGTTGCATCGTCTCGTGCGAGCGACGAGGTGTGCGATGCGCGCATGCCGACCTCTCGCGGCTGCTTCGTTGCAACCTCTCAGCTGTTTCGAGCAGGGGACGACCGCAGCTTTCACAACACCCCGGGGCGGATTCGAACCGCCGACCACGCGCTTAGAAGGCGCGTGCTCTATCCAACTGAGCTACCGGGGCTCAAGAGCACCGAAATGGTATCGGTCGAACGGATGCGCCGCGCTCTGAAACGCGGCCTCTGTAAAGGCGGCATGCACCAATTTGACGCGATGGAACGCTTGACCGTCCATCGGCCCGAAGTATCTTCGAAGTCCATTCCGCCGCCATCGGCGCGGTCAGGGAGATCATTCATGAGTCAACACTCCAACTCTCGGCTTTGTGGGCGCGCGGTTGTTTTGTTCGCGGCGACCCTGCTTCCGTTCATGGGTTCCGTCATCCAAGCGGCCTGCGCTCAGGGGGCCACTTGTTCAGGAGACATCGATCGCGACGGCACGGTCGGCGCACGAGATCTCACGGTGTTGCTTGGTGCGTGGGGCCCGTGTGGCGCGCCAGTATGTCCAGCGGACTTGACCGGCGATGGCATGGTGAACGGAGTGGATCTCTCCACACTCTTCGTTCGCTGGGGACCCTGTGCTCCAACCCTTGAACGTTCGATGCCTGCAAATGGACCCGTCGGAGGTGGCACCACCCTGACCATCACAGGTCAACTCCTTGCCCAAGCGACCTCGGTTTCGATCGGCGGCGTCCCTGCGACCGACCTGATCGTGATCGACGCGGAGACGATCAAAGTGGTCGCGCCACCAGGGACTGTGGGTGTGAAGAACGTCGCTGTGACAACTCCAGGCGGCACGGCGACTCTGTCGAACGCGTTCCGTTACGCGAGCCCAACGTGGTTTACGGTGCTCGAGCAGATGCCCGATCCGCAGGTGATCACGGATGACGCGCTACGAACGAAGATCGCAGCGACAGGTTTCCCATGGCGTGTCAAGGACAACGCTTCTGGCATCGAGATGCTTGCCGTTCCGTCGGGCACCTTCATGATGGGATGCTCACCGTCGATCGCTTGGGGGTGCACCACCAACGAGTCTCCCGTTCACGAGGTCACGCTGACGAACACCACCTACGTCGGGCGATTTGAAGTCACGCAAGCGCAATGGCAGGCGCGGATGGGGTCGAACCCGTCGTACTACCAGCCCGCGAATGGATTTTCGAATGAGCCGAATCGGCCCGTCGAAAGCCTCAACTACTTGGCGATTCAGCCCTTCCTGACCTCCACTGGACTTCGCCTCCTCACCGAGGCGGAGTGGGAGTTTGCGTGCCGTGCCGGCACAACAACGGCGTTCCACAGCGGTCCGGGCTTCCCGAACGGTACCTCCAACGACGCGCTGCTCTCGGTGATCGCGTGGGGACCGGGCAGCACTGGAACGCCCCAAGTGGTGGGCACGAAGGCTGCAAACGCTCTTGGCATGCACGACATGCTTGGCAATGTGTTCGAGTGGGTGAAGGACTGGTGGGGGAACTATCCCTCTACTCCACAGACGAACCCGACGGGTCCGTCGCAGGGCACCAAGGGGATTCGACTACTTCGTGGTGGAGCGCACACGAACTTCGAACCACTCGATGGTTTCCCGGCGCGGAGTTCGGCGCGGCAACTCTTCTTTGCCGAGTACGGGAGCCCCAACATCGGTTTCCGAGTTGCACGAACCCCGTAAGGCATGCGTGCGGAGTTCCTGCAGGACTACGGGTTGAGTTCTGCCATCACTGCGCGTTGAGAGTTCAGGCGGGCGGAAAGAGCGTTGCGTCGCCCTCGCGCGGCGTTGCGCCCTCGCACGGCGTTGCGTCTCCGCGCGGTTTCGGCGGCATGATTCCAAACCCTACGCCACGACTCGCCGCGACCGCGAGGTTGCGCAGAAGGCGCGTACGGCGTTTCTCGGGCGCACCGAGTGCCGCGGGTGCGACACGCAACGCGCAGGGGATCGGCTCGCCGACAATCGGCTCCCAACCTTTGCGGAGCGCTTTCGGATCGACTTCGACGAGTCCCCAACCTCCGGGAACCTCGCGCGGGCGCAAGAGCCCATGCGGCGCCATGACGAGGAGGTGGTCGGCCACGCGCCAGCGCGCGAGCATGGCGAACTTCGTATCGATCCCGAGGCGTTCATCGATCGACGCGAGTTCCGTCACAACTGCGCGGTACGCGGCGATGCGGCTCGCGCCGAACTCCCATGTGTCGAGTGACTCGAAGAGCGTGGAGCCTGCGTGGCGGAGATGCGGCTCGCGCACTTTGATGCGCAGTTCTTCGATCACGCGCCGACGTTCGATGAGGTACTCCTTGCGGCGCACGAGTTCCTTCGGGTCTTTGTCATCGGATGCGAAATCTGCGCGCGACTGCTTGCATTCGATCGCGATCACGCGCGGCGCGCGCGCTTCCGCAGCGGGATGACCAAGCACTTCGACGGCGCGCGGATCGTCTGCGTGATCGAGCCAACCGAGCGCGTCAAAGCGGTAGCGGTTGAATGGGCACGACACTTCCGACGCAACCGCGCGACAACCGATCGCGCGCAGCCACGCGAGCGCGATGTCCTTCAACTGCAAATGTCGTTTCGTTTCTGGCATGGCGCGCTCGCGCGAGGCTTGATTCTTCTGCGTCCTGATGAGTGTTGCTGCGTCGAGTCTTCTATGAAAACGCCCCCGCGCAAGTCCATGCGCGGGGGTCGAGATGTGCAGTTCGTTGGCGAGGCTCAGCGCGATTCGCGCGTGAGCGGCGTGTAGGTTTCGCGTTCGCCGCGGCCCGTGATTGGGTAATCCTTGCGAAGCGGGAATGCGGGGAAGTCCTTCCACATGAGAATGCGACGAAGGTCTGGGTGTCCGCGGAAGCGAATGCCGTACATGTCGTAGACCTCGCGTTCGGTCCACTCTGCGCCCGGCCAAAGGTCGCACGCGCTTTCGATTTCGAGCGCAGGATCTTCGGCGATACCGCTCGTATCGAGCGTTGGATCGAGGAAGCACTTCACCGCGAGGCGGCGCTCGTACTTGTACGACTGGATGAGGTAGACAACCGCAAAGCGCCCTGGCTGCTTGACGGGGTACTTCAAGTAGTCGATGCCGACGACGTCCGTCAGGAAGTTGTAGTCGAGTCGCGGGTCGTCGCGGAGTTGACGCAGCACGTCGTGCATGCGTTCTGGCGGGCAGATCAGCGTGGTGAGACCGCGGAACTCGGCGGCCATGAACTTCACGCCAGGGAACGCTTCCTTGATGATCGGAAGCGAGGGGTGATCGAGGACGGGCTTGTCGGCCATGGGGCGGCGAGTATAGCGCGGGTTCTCGCGGTCGCCGCGTTGTCTTCGCGGTCGCCGCTGCAGCGGCGACCTTTGGCGTGATTCGCGCCAGAGCGAGCGAGAGCGGCACCTAAAGCGGCGCTTCAGCCGCCCGCCAGTCGCGAGCGCTTGTGGTTCTTGCGGTCGCCGCTGCGGCGGCGACCTTTGGTGCAATCCACGCCAAAGCGAGCAAGTTGCGAAGCAGGTTGCGAGCGCTCCAACCACGTCACGCACGCCGTCAATGCCGAAACCGACGCACGCCCGTCACGAGGCAGGTCACGCCGCGCTCGTTGCAGAGTTTGAACGTGTCTTCGTCGCGCTTCGAGCCGCCCGGATGCACGATGCAGCGGACGCCCGCGTCAATCAAGAGCCGCGGGCCATCGTCGAAGGGGAAGAACGCGTCGCTGGCCGCGACCGCGCCAGCCATTGCACGCGCGCCCGACTTCTCAACCGCGTTCCGACAACTCGCCACGCGGTCCATCTGCCCCGCGCCCGCACCAAAGAGTTGCCCATCGCGCCCAATGCAGACGGCATTCGATTTGAGGTGCTTCACCACCGCCGTGAGGAACGCCGCGTCGCGCAACGTTGCCGCGTCGGGCGCAGGCCCCGCGACATGCTGGAAAGCAGTCGCGTTGATCTCGTGCGTGTCGGCCTCTTGCGCCAAGAAACCGCCGGGAATCGAGCGCACCAAAACCGACTTCGGCGCTGCGCTCACTGGGCCAACCGCGAGGAGTCGAGCGTTCTTCCAGCGCGCCTGCAGAAGCGCGAGCGCATCGGCGTCGTATCCCGCGGCCACCACGACCTCGAGGAACTTCTCACCGGCGACGATCTCTTCCGCCGTCGCGCGATCAACGACGCCGTTCAGCGCAACGATGCCGCCAAACGCGGCGAGCGGGTCGCCCGCGTACGCCCTCGCAAACGCCTCGCGCAGCGTCGGCGCGACCGCAGCACCGCACGGATTCGTGTGCTTCACGACGACCGCGCCAACCATGTCGGGCGCGAGCTCGCGCAAGTCCTGCACAAGTTCGAGCGCCGCCGCAGCATCAAGCAAGTTGTTGTAGGAGAGCGGCTTTCCGTGCAGCAATTCCGCGCCGACCACATTTGGTCCGCGGTAGGTCGGATCACGATAAACCGCGGCCGCTTGGTGCGGATTCTCGCCGTAGCGCAGTTCGCCTTCGTTGACGCCGCGGAGTTCAAACACCGGAGGGAAGCGATTTCCCGCGCGCTGACTCATCCACGCAGCGATTGCCGTGTCGTAGGCAGCAGTCCGTGCGAAGGTCGCCGCTGCGAGCGCGCGACGCAATTCAAGCGACGTTGCGCCTTTGTTTGCCGCGAGTTCGCTCGCGACACGGTCGTACTGCGACGGATCGGTCACGACCGCGACGAACTCATGATTCTTCGCGGCGGAGCGCAGCATCGACGGTCCACCGATATCGATCTGCTCAATCGCTTCGTGTTCCTGCACGCCCTCACG
>JAIYCA010000208.1 GCA_027488265.1 Planctomycetaceae bacterium | reverse complement strand
CTGCTCACGAAGACGTTGAGTGAGACGCCGATCGATCAGCTGGAAGCGGCGCTGAAACCGATGCTCGACATCGACGGCGCGCTGTGGTTCCTCGCGCTTGATATCGCGAGCTCGAACTCGGACGGCTACTGGACACGCGCGAGCGACTACTCGCTCTATCGCGATCCGAAGGGCGTCTTCCACATCGTTCCGCACGACATGAACGAGGCGTTCAAACTCGCGCATGGCGGACCTGGTGGGCGGGGTGGGCCGGGCGGAGGTCGGCCCGACGGCTTTGGACCTCCCGACGGCTTTGGTCCTCCGGGTGGTGAAGGCGCGCCGCGCGAGGGGCGACCTGGCCGAGGCATGCGTCCGCGGCCAGCAGATCCTGCGGAGGGTGCACCTCCCCCGCCCAACGCACGCGTCGTACTTGGCGCCGTGCGTGGCGCTGCGATGCAACAAGACGCACCGTCACCCCGGAACGAGCCACCGGCGGCTCCGCGAGGGCCACGTGTGGGGCAAAATGGTGGGCGTGGCGGCATGGGTGGAATGGGCGGCGGCGGCGGAGCGTTGACCGAACTCGATCCGCTCACTGGTATGTCCGACGCGACGAAACCGCTGCGCAGCCGCCTGCTGCAAGTCCCTGCATTGCGCGAGCGCTACCTCACGTACGTGCGGACGCTTGCTCAAGAGATGACGTGGGAGAAAATGGGTCCGTTCGTCGCACGCTTGCACGACACCATCGCACCGCGCGTTGCGAAGGACACGCGCAAGGCGTTCTCCACCGAAGCCTTTGAGCGCGATACATCCGTTGAGGCGAGCGGTAGCCTGCGACAGTTCTTCGAGAAGCGGTCGAAGTATCTTTCCGCGTATCGAGCTTCAACTCCGAACACAAACACAGGCACAAACGCTGGCACGAACGCAGGAACGCGTCCTGCCAACAACCAACCAATACCTCCCTCGTCGGCACCTGCGGGCACCGCGAAGTAATCGAACGAAGAGCAATCCGTCATGACTGATTGGCTTTCTCAGCCTTCTGCAAGCGACCCGAGCATCACTGCCTCGGTCGCG
Source organism: Planctomycetaceae bacterium (assembly GCA_027488265.1). GTDB lineage: Bacteria > Planctomycetota > Phycisphaerae > Phycisphaerales > SM1A02 > QWPT01. The sequence continues at coordinate 6,298 of JAIYCA010000208.1, read as the reverse complement.
CTGACACGGCTCTTCCTCGCGCTCCTCTTTGGTTTCATCGTTTCGCTCGTCTATCGATGGACGCGCGGGCGCTCGGCAGACGCACGTTTCGTCTCGACGCTTGTCCTTCTCACGCTTCTTCTGAGCGTGACGACGATCGTGATCGGCGACAACATCGCGCGCGCGTTCAGCATCGTCGGAGCACTCTCGATCGTGCGATTTCGCACGGTGGTTGAGGACACGCGCGACACGGCGTTTGTGATCTGCGCCGTGGCGATCGGCCTTGCGGTCGGCGCTGGATACATCGCGCTTCCTGCGATGGCGCTGCCGTTCATCGCCGCCGCAGCGAAACTCTTCGGCTCGGGAACACCGGCGTTTTACGCGCTCCAAGGCGGCGCGTTCCGATTGAAGATTCGCGTCGCGCACGACTTCGCAAACCGCGAAGCACTGCTCGCAGAACTCGATGCCGCGTGCCCCGAGAAGTCGCTGCTTGGCATCGAAAGCGTTCGCGCGGGCGCGGCGATCGAACGCAGTTACGAAGTCGAACTCGGCGGCGAAGCGGCCGCCGACCAACTCATCGCGCGCCTCTCGGCGATCGATGGCGTGCTGTCGGTGGAAGTTGTGCGCGCCGCGAAGTGATTCGCCGCGACGTGAGTAGGTTCGTATGCGCGCGCCGCGATTACGAATTCGTCCAACCGGTCGGCTTGATGCGGTAATCGAATGAGCCATCCGTGTTGAGATCGATAAGCGCGTACGTCGGGTCGCAGTAGGTCTTCGTCGGCTTCCACCAACCGCCGCAAACAGCGCCGCTGCAGCAGTAGGTGACGCCATCGGTCTCGCAGCGATCGATGAGATGCATATGACCCGAGAGCACGAGTTTCACGTTGCCCGCCTTGCGGAAGACGCCGTGCACGGTCGGCGCGTCGAGGTGAACGAGCCCGCCGGAAATCACGGTCTTGTCGTTCTTTCGCTCGGTTTCGCCACCGCGCACCGCGGGTGTGACCGTCACGATCGGAACGTGCGAAACGACGACGGTCGGCAACTTCGTCGCCGCGAGGTCTGCCTCGAGCCACGCGCGCTGCTCGTCGTTGAGATACGCGAGATAGCCGCACTCGTCCTTCGGATCGCGCTCGACCGACGAGAGCACGATGAAGTGCCAGCCGTTGCGATCAAAGCTGCGCCAACGCGCGGCGAGTTTGAGTTCCGCGAGCGCGCGCGCGTAGCCGAAGTCGGCTTCATCACCCTCGAGGCCCGCCTTTGAAAGGCAGAACCCGAAGATGTCGTGGTTGCCGAGGCAGTGTTCGACGGGAACCTTGCAGTGCTCCGCGAAGAGTTTGTGGAGGAGTGCCCACTCGCGATCGACTTGCTCGCGCTTCGTCGCGAACGAATCCATGATCAGATCGCCACCGGTCAGGATCATCTCGATGCCGTCGGCCTGCGCGGTCTCAAACGCTTTCTTCATGCCAGGCTCGCTCGGGCGATCGGGCGTGATGTGAAGGTCGGTGAAGTGCGCGAAACGAAGGGCGCGCGCGGGGCGCGTCGCAGCGTTCTGCGCTGGTGCGGATGCGTTGGCTTGCGCGTGCGCGAACCGCGGAGAGATGCCAAGGGCGCCCCCAAGCGCGGCGAGACCTGTGAGGGCGGTGAAGGAGCGGCGCGAGGGATCGTGTGGCGCTTGTTGCATCGGGGCAGCCTAGAGATCTCCCCTTCCCTCACGCAACCTCGGCGATATGCAAATTGCGCTCAACTTTGGTCGGGCTTCGCGAGCCGATGGGTCGGGCAGACGCGAACAAGCCAAGTTTGTCGACCTTCCGCTCGATTCGGCGGTTCAGAACTCAAGTCTTGCGAGCCGCTTGACGATCGCGTGGCGGACGGTATCCTTTCCGTCCCACAACCTATTCCCCGATAGCTCAGTTGGTAGAGCGGCGAGCTGTTAACTCGCATGTCACTGGTTCGAGTCCAGTTCGGGGAGCTTCAACGGTCGGCCTCAAACGGGGCCGACCGTTTCGTTTACAGGCTGATGCGAAATGAACCCCCTGCGGGCGCGCCGAGGCGGGGGTTGCGCGCTCTCGGGTTTGTGGAGAGAGCGGAAGGGTCTGATCCGAAGGGTGGGGACACTGCGAAATGGCCGCCCCGCTCTCACGGGCTCTCTGAACGGGTTCACAGGCGGAAGAGATCAGGGGGAGATCGAAACAGCCCCATGAACTTGGTCCTAAGGCACCTCGGCCTGCTCACGCGTGCATGCGCGTCTTTGAACGTCCAAGACCGAACCCCCTACGACGGACTTCAGGTGGCGCCCATGGACTCAACGGGCCAGTTATGGATCCTTCACCACGCTGCACACGGACGGAGGTTGGTCCGTACGCCATGGAACCGCGCGCTTGCAGCTTTCGCAGAGCAATGCGAGCTTCCTGTCCGCGTTCGGTCCTCCGAGGACAATCCGATGGGAATGCAGACACACCCGATCGCCGCCGTCGTACTCGTGATGCTGTGCGGGTCACAGGCGCTCGCGCAGTCGGACGCGGAGCTTCGCAAACTCGCGGCGACATTTCCACCGATGCCGCGCGAGGTCGCGGACCTCGTTCCATTCGTGGGCGGCATCCCGACCTTTGCATCAGGTACGCCCTACGGCGACGCTGCATACACCGTGTTCGAGACCGACTACATCGACGGCGAGAATGGCGGCCACGATCTCTTCATGCCGGCCAACCCAGGGGATGCATTTCCAGGCGCGAACAAGGTGCGACTGGTTCGCTGCGCGCTCAACACCGATCTCGACAACGCCTATGGCGTCACGCAAGGAGACCGGATCGTGCTCGGCTCCTTCGGCGCGATCACCGCCGGGAACTACCGGAGCGAGGCCGACTTCAACCGCGACGGTGTCGTGAACGCGACCGACCTCGGGACGGTGCTCACCTACATCCCCGCGATCCCGGACGGCGCGCTCAGCTCCGCAGGCACCGCCAACCGCACCGGCTACTGCGGCTACCGCTTCGCGCCCGAGACCGAGATGTACCTCGCGCGCAACCGGTGGAACTCGCCGCCGCTCGGGCGGTGGATCGAGCGCGACCCGCTCGGGTATGTCGATGGGATGAACTTGTATGAGTATGTGCGGGGAAGCGTAGTAAACGGTGTAGATCCGTGGGGGTTGCAGGTCGCACTTCCTCTAGTGCTACCGCGTCCAATGGTGCTGCCACGACCAATCGCCATTCCTAGACCCGGTTGGTGGGCACACCCTACTTGGGCACAGCCGCGACCGGTGTGGCCAGCGATCCCGATACCGACCGGAGCTCGCCCCGCAGAACCGATCGGGATTCCTGTGGATGGAATTCCGCGTCCGCTCGAGGAAGTTCCGACCCTGGACGCCGAGGATGCAACCACAATCCCTTACGAACCGCCCCCGGAAGGGAGCAAGTGTCCCAAAGATCCTTGCGGGCACCTCGTCAAGTCATACAGGGATCTCGGGAAGCAGTTCGGCCGTCAGCTCAAAGATGTGACGACCTGTTCGGAAGCCAAGGAAATGAATCAAAGGAAGCTCCGATATTGGCAACTTCGTTGGCAAGCCGATAGATGCATGGAGCATCACAACCTCGCTGACGGTAAGCACGCGCAGGCTACGCTCGATGCGGCAATCAACAGGCAGAAATGGTGGGACCGGGTCAGAGCGCTATGCAATCCGGAGATCGAAGCGACGAACCAAACGATCCGCCAGTACAACGACCGCGTGGAGGATTACTACAGACAACTGTTCGAACACCAAGAGTTCCAACGGATGCGTTTCCCCTTTGGAGAGTCGGCTTGAGCATGCCCGTGGAGAACTCAAAAGTAACGGAGTTCAATCTTCTCGTCCGAGCCGGCGCGACGGCGCGCGACTCACTCCGCGCATATCTAATGCAAACTCCAAGCATTCTCGATCAGCATGAGACTAACTCGGCCGTCTCACTTATTGACACTTATATGTTCGAAGCGATGGAGGAGCACGATCTATCTGGGATGGAGAGTCTGCTTAGCGCGGGCCTCGACCCCAACCACGTGCGGCGAGGTCATGGGGAGGGAGTCACCCTTCTGATGAGTGCCTCCTATTCGAATGAGCCGCGTCTCGTGAGCTTACTACTTCAGCATGGTGCCGACCCCAATAAGGGAGACGGAAAGGGCTGGACGCCATTGATGTTCGCCGTAGCGCTCAGCGAAACACTGGCAACCAATGCGCAGACATCTGCCGCGGTGGTTCGACTGCTTCTCGCAGCGGGGGCGCGAAAGGCCGCACGCAACGCTTGTGGACATACCGCAGAGGACATCCTCTCCTTCCAACAAGGATACTGCTCCCCTGATGAGATCGACTCCGTGGCGAATGCACTGCGCGAAGAATGAGGATTCAACGAATCCGAGTTCGTGCGACAATCGGCGGTACGAGTAACATCTACCATGTCACAAGTAACTGCTAGTCGAGGGGCTGTACCGCCTGCATTTTCTGAGACAAGTTGAAGTTGGTGTTCACGCGGCCACCCCGAGGAGGATGCGTCGGTGCGCTGCGGGCGTTCGGTAGCCGATCCACCCGATGATCCAGTGGTTGTTGAAGCGGCGGGCGAAGTCGCGGAGGGCCCTGCGAAGCTCCTCGACGGTGTCGAAGGGCCGGAGCCACAGGAGCTGGCCCTTGAGCGTTCGGATGAACCTTTCGATGCATCCGTTCCCTTCGGGTTGCCGCAGGACGGACGGGCTCGACTCGATGCCGACGGTCTTGAGCTCGTCTTGGAAGGCGTGCGAACGCGTCGCCTCGAACGACCTCCTCGCCGAGATCCACTACCCCGACACCACGCGCATCAACATCGGGCCGATCGACAAGCCGCAGCCCACGCTCCTCGACTACAACCGCCAGGGCGAGGTCGTCGCGATGCGCGAGCTTCAACGGTCGGCCTCAAACGGGGCCGACCGTTTCGTTTACCAGATGACCCGAGCGAAATCCCCTGCGGGCGCGTCGTGGCGGAGGGTTGCGCGCTCTTGAGTTTGTGGAGAGATCCCAAGGGTCACATCGAAACGGTGGTCAAATGGCGGACTCACCGCCACGCTCTCACGCGCACTCTTAACGGGGTCACACTCTTTGAAGATCAGAGGCAGATCGAAACGGAAGCCGCGGCCATGAATTGCGATCTGATCACGGCGCGCGAGTATCTTGCCGCCGACGCACTCTTCACTTGAACGAGCACCTGCCCGTTCCGCATCGGTGATTGCACCAATGCGCAGCATTCATCAGCAGAGCACCACTTCGATGCATGCCACCTCCGCCGCCGCTCGTCGCCTTACGACCTACTGGAAGTTGGAGGCAGGGAACGTTGTGTTCGTCCCTGCGCTGGCGGTCTACCTCGTGCTCAGTGCAGGCGGAACAATCACAGCCGCGCTGGTGCTGTCGTGCCTCGCCTGTTCGTTCCTTCTCGTGATCGGCACCATCGTGCTGCGGATGATGCTTCGCAAGGCGCGCGGCGAGTCGGCCGCAGGCAAGGACCGTATTCCCATGCTCCTTTGGATGCGCTGGCCAGCCATCGCCCTCTGCGCCGCCGCGGCGATCGCGCTCGGCGTTGAGTGCATCACGAAGACCCCAACGCTCTCCGCGCAGTTTCTGGCGCCGGCGGTGCTGCTCGTCCTCGCAGTGCTTGAGTACATCAACTACTACCACATCCAACTGCAGCACTTCGATCACGCGCCGGACTGGAAGCGGCTCATCTCGGGTCGAGGATTCCGACCATCGCATCTCAAGCGTGAGATCGATCGATGGAAGCGCGAGCAGCGACGCAGCGCGTGAGGCGGTTGCGCGGAGAGTCGACCTTCCCGCCCTCTGGCACGCTTAGAACACCATCGAGAGTTCGGAGCCATTTCGATCAGGGAGGAGCCCCGAACGACGGTGACGGCAGCCTCCGCGTCACGGATTGCGCGCGACGCGGAAGCCCGTGCCGCCGCCGGAGTCGATGGTCTGGATCTCGTACCGACGCGACGCGCGGCAGAAGCCGTCCTCGAAGTCGAAGAAACTGCCGCGCGCGATGCGTGACTTCCCGGTTTCGGGGCCGGTCGGATCGGTCTTGGCGCTTCGCGTGTAGTCGCCGTACCAGTCGCTCACCCACTCCCATGCGTTGCCGATCATGTCATGGAAACCGAGGGGGTTCGCGGCCTTCGTGCCCACGGGGTGCTTGCGGCCCCCGGAGTTCCCGAGGTGCCATGCGATGGCGTCGAGCTCGCCGTAGCGCGGCGCCTCAACGCCGGCGCGGCACGCGAACTCCCATTCGGCCTCGGTCGGAAGCCGGAGGCCCGCCAGACGGCAGAACTCGGCGGT
>JAIYCA010000165.1 GCA_027488265.1 Planctomycetaceae bacterium | reverse complement strand
TGGCGTAGCCAACGCGAAAGCGAGCGAAAGCGGGCACCTGAAGCGAAGCTTCGGCAGCCCGCCAGTCGCGAGCGCTCAAATCACGGCAATCCATACATCGCCAGCGCCGCGTTGCGATAGCGCGCGTCGAGACTCACTTCGCGGTCGATCACAGGCGCAAGCCACGTGGGAAACGGACACGCGGCGTGTTCGTCCGGCAACTCGACCTCGGCCATCGCCAATGGCAGATCGTGAAAGAAGTCGATCTCCCAGACGAGCGCGACTCCCGACGCCGCGTCGCGCAGACGATGCCGCGTCTTCGCGATGCGCCTGCCTTCCGTGCGCGGCCACGCCGACACAAACTCATCGCGCGTGATTTCGCGCTCTGTCTCGACGCGCACAACGCCTGAACCTGATTTCACCGTATGAAAGAATCGCTCACGGCCCGACGGCTCGACGATCCGACGCAATCGGCCTTCGGGAAATCCAGCCTTCGCGAGCGCGTCTTCGCTTGCGGCAACAGGCGCGAGATACCCCTGCTCGATCTCCCAGATTTCAGCGCCCGCGGGAATCGTCGGGCGCGCCGACAACGTCCACACGCGTTCGATCTCGCGTCCAGCCACACCGTCGCTCGCACTCATGCTGCACTTCCCGCGCTGCTACCAGACGACCACTGCGCGATGAGATTCGCAAACGCGTGTTTCATATTGACGTTCGCGCGAATCTCCGACTCAAGCCGCGCAAGAAGACCAACACGATGCGCGGCGATGGCGAGCGTTTCAGCGTCTGCGCGCTGCGCGGCCGCGCTCATCTGCATGCGCAAGCGCGAGGCGATGATGAGAAGCGCGCAACGTGTGCCAAGGCGATTTGCGCTTTCTTTCGAAGCCTTCGGATTCTCTTTCACGAGTTTTTCCGCGAATTCTCCGACGAGTTCTCCGAGTCGATCAGCAAGCGCTGCATCGAAGCGTCCCGCATCGAGGGCATCAAAGCGCGGCATCAACTCGTCGCTCCACGCGCGCAAACCCTGCGTATGTGCGAGTTGCGCCATGCCCGGCGAACCCTCGCTGAACGACGAAAGCCACGCGCGCTCGTCGAGCGGAATCGCATGTCGCTCGTACCACGCACCCATCGACGTCGCGTCGAGCGCACGAAACACCGCGCGCTGACAACGGCTGCGAATCGTCGGAAGCAATCGCTCTTCTTGCGTCGTGACGAGAAAGATGTACGTCCCTGGCGGCGGTTCTTCGAGCGTCTTCAAGAGCGCGTTCTGCCCGTATTGATCAAGCAAATCGGCTTCATCGATCACGAACACCTTGTGATGCCCGAGATACGCGCCCTTCCAAACGGGCGACTCGAAGTTCTTCCCATCCGCGACCGTGCCGCCGAGCATCAACTCGCGCAAGAGATCGAGCGGGATGTTCGTCTGCTTCCGCTCACGCACTTCGCGAATCGACGAATCCTCCGCGCGCTCTTTCGAGATCACATGCAAATCGGGATGCGCTGCGACGTCGATCAACTCCGCGACCCGCGACTCGCGCGGCGCGCGAAACGCCGCAACGTCTTCCTCACCCGCCTCCGCATCGAGTAAGAGCCGCGCGCACTCAAGCGCCGCGGTGCACTTGCCAACACCCGCCGGTCCACTCAGGATCCACGCGTGATGCATATGCCCTGAGCGCATCGCCGCGACGAGTGTCGCGACTGCAGCGTCCTGCCCAAAGAGCACGGGGCCCTGATGATGGACGGGGCGCACCCGCTCGGGCGGCGGTTGATCGCCCACTCGACCGCGCGGCGCGCGCGACGCAGCCTTGAGAGGGGCCTTCGCCGCCGCAGGAGTTGTCGCGCGCTTCGCCATACGTCACTTTCAGACATGCGCTTTTCGACATGCGCTTTCGGGCTCTTCTCTCATGCCGCATTCGGGCGCTGGCCACCCGCCCTACGGCGTTTCGGCACCGCGGCGCGCATCCTAGCGATCGATTTCACGCGATCGGCCGAGGCCACCCGCGCCGGCGACTCCGACCAAACGCAGACGCCAACATCACACCCCAAGCTCAAACCTGCGCCTCGCACCCGTGCCTCAAACTTCCGGCACTTCCACGAGTCGGCAGGGCTGGGGCTTCTTCGGGCCTTTCGGATTCGACTGGTCGATTGGCACCATCAACGGCTCGCCGTTCAGAAGGTGGGCGGGGAACCGACGCATGAGGTCTTCGACTTCAGGGGCGAAGAGCGTCGTTTGTCCGTCGTACGCGCGACGGTCGAAGTTCCCGACCGTCACGATGCTCGTCTCGCTGTCTTCGTCGTGATGGAACCACGCGTCGACGCCCTTCGCGCGGAGATCTGAGCAGTAGCGCTCGGCCGCTCGGCGCATCTCGTCGTACTTCACGCCCTTCTCGCCAAACGTCGACCACGCCGCCACTTGCAGCGTGAAGAGGGGGCGAACCTTCGGGTACTTCATGCGGAGATTTCGGATGTCGAACGGCTTCGTCGCGGCAGATGCGTCGTCGGTCGCGGTTCGCACGAGCATCGCCCCCGCGAATGGCTTCGCCTTCCCGCGCTCGATCGCCTTGACGCGCTTCAACTCGCCCTGCGCCGCCGTCTCTTGCGGCCCCTCAAAGCGACCGATGACGATCGCGGAACCCTTGCCGACGCGCCGCACGAACGCGCTCGCAAGCTCGGGGTAGTCGCGCACAAGCTGTGTGCGAAACGCATTCGCGCGCTCGACATGGTCTGGCTGCGTGAAGGTCGCCAACATCACCGACCAACGACCCTTCCCGTCGGCAGCCTGCCCTGCGGCCCCCGATCCCACCCCACCGACCGCTGGCGACTTCGAAACTGCGTTCTTCGTGGCTCCCGACTTCGCGGCATTCTGACTCGATGTACCGCGCGCTCCTGGCGCTTCGACCCCC
>JAIYCA010000089.1 GCA_027488265.1 Planctomycetaceae bacterium | reverse complement strand
GGTGGAGCACCTTTCAGCCCTGCGGGCGGTTCGCCTTGATGAAGTCGATCGCTTGTCCGACGGTGTGGATCTTCTCCGCCTGCTCGTCGGGGATCTTCGTACCGAACTGCGCCTCGAACTCCATGAGCAACTCGACGATGTCGAGGCTGTCGGCGTTGAGGTCGTTGGTGAAGCTCGTCTCGCGGGTGATCGACTCGGGCTCCGCATCGGTGTGCTGGGCAACGATGTCGATGACCTTCTTTTCGATCTCGGCGTCGGTCACGGTCTGCTCCTTCGTAAGGCCCCTTGGGGGCGATTTGCTGGCTGATCGTCTGGGGTTTGTCTCGCGTGATCGGCGATTTGGACCGCACAGAGTGTGGTCCTCAAGCTGTCACGAACTTTCACAATCTGATTCTGTCGCACACTGCGCCTGGCACCGCGCCTGAACAAACGGCCGGTCTTTCGGCGTCCTCGAAGCGGTCTTGCGACCATCGATGGGCTCTAGAACCCGCCACTGTCGAGGGGGGCGGAATATAGCGAAAACGCTTGGTGCTTGCCCTGCCCGCTACACCCATGCGCAGGAACTGCGCGCGTTGCGTCGCAGGACTGGATCAACACTCAGGCGGCCATGCCGCCGTCGACCACAATCGTCTGGGCGGTGAAGAAACCCGCTTCGTCGCTCGTTGCGTACGCAACTGCAGCGGCGATTTCTTCCGGCTTGCCGAAGCGACGAACGGGGATATTCGGAAGGACAGCGGTTTTGACCGCGTCGCCGAGGATGTCGGTCATGTCGGTTTCGATGAAGCCGGGGGCGACGACGTTCGCGGTGATGTTCTTCGCGCCCATCTCCTTCGCGACCGTCTTGGTGAAGCCGACAAGCGCGGCCTTCGCGGCAGCGTAATTCGCTTGGCCAGCGTTGCCGGACAGGCCCGAGACGCTGCCAATGTTGACGATGCGGCCGAACTTGCCGCGCATCATGGGGCGCAGCGCGGCGCGGCAGGCCACGAAAACCGAGCGAAGGTTGACGTTGAGCACTTCGTCCCACTGCTCGTCCGTCATGCGGAGAAGCAGCGTGTCGCGGGTGATGCCTGCGTTGTTGACGAGAATGTCGAGGCGACCGTGGGTTTCGGCGACGCCGTCCACGAGTTGCTGCACGTCGGCGGAGTTCGCGATGTCGCAGGGGTGAACTTCACAGGATCCACCCGCAGCCTTGATGTCCGCGTCGGTCGCTGCAAGGCCCTCGGCGCTGCGTGCGACGAGAACGACATGGCGTCCGTCTTTGGCGAGACGTTCCGCGATGGCTCGACCGATTCCTCGGCTTGCTCCAGTGACGATGGCGACGCGCTTCTCGATGACTCTAGCCTCCAGGCGCTGCGGCATGCAGCGAGGGCAACGAGTCTAACGGAAGCGATGCGGCGCGTGGGAAACGGCAGGCTTGGCGGAAGAGACACGACGCACAAACGCGCGCGTTGATTCGCGGGCGTGACAACGACAGAGTGTCGAGCGCGCGCACGACGCGAAAAGGACACAAGCCGTCGATCGCGACGGCTTGTGTACAAACAATGAGTTTTGAGCAATTGGTTTTCAGCGCGTTTTCAGCGTGAGCGGCTCACTGCTGGCCGAATCCTGGCGGCTTCGGTGGCTTGATCGGGGCGCCCGGTGCGCGCTTACCAGGAGCGCCGCCCGGTGCCGACGGTCCGGTTGGTCCCGGAGTCTCGCCGCCGCTCTCACCGCTCGACGCGGTTTCGACTTCGGTGAAGTCCTTCTGCGGGATTTCGAGCACGACGTCGGGCTCGTCAGCCTTCGCGAGTTCCTTCTTCACGATGTCGTACCACACGGCGATGTGATCGTCGCCGCTGAGTTGATTCATGATGTTCGGCGGCGAGGGAACTGAGTCGAACTCAGCACTCGTCGAACCAGCGCTGTAGGTCCAGAGTTGAGGCTCGAATTCATCGCCGACGTGGAAGACGGCGAGCGAGCAGCGATCAGAATCTTGGCGACCGCAACGGACGTCGATGCGCGTGACCGCGTCGGTCGATGCCTTGAACGCGCCCGACTCGACAAGTCGATCGAGTTCGGCTTGGTCGACGCTCGAGAGCATGCCCTTCAGCGATTCGATGTTGCCGCGCGCGAAGGAGTCATAGAACTTGAGGACCGCGATGCGCTCGACATCGGTCGCAGGAGCGTCGGCCTCGGGGAGGTTGACGCGCTGATCGATGTCGTGCTTCGCCATGAGTTCCGAAATCGGAGTCACCGGCGGTGGCGGCGGGGCGGTTGGCTTCGGCGGCGGCGGGGGAGCCGTCACAACCGGCGGCGGTTCTTCACCGCAGGCAACGAGTGCGCTCGACGCGGCGAGCGCGGAGAGCGTGAGGATGAAGCGATTACGGCGCGTCATGTGGAAATACCTCGCAGGTCTTGTCGATTCGTCGCATCAGGCCCTTCAACACGGAGCCAGGTGCGAGTTCATGGAAGGCAGTCTCGGCGCGTGTCCCGTCGGCGGTCATCGCCGCGAGCATGTTCGCACAGGACTGTGCCCATCGTACCGGGGAAACGAGCTGTTCCACCAGCAGCTTGCGGAGAAGTTCCGGATTCGAGGCTTGATGGGGTTGCGCGGTGACGTTGGACCAAACCTCGCAGGCGAGCGGTTGGATCGTGACGTTCGCGAGCGCCTCTGCCAACTTCTCGGCCGCCGGAGCCATCAGCGGGCTGTGGAAGGCGCCCGCGACTTGAAGTTTGGTGGCGCGGCAGATCCCGTCGGCCGCGGTGACCGCCCGATCGCATGCCTCGATCGAGCCGGACAGCACGATTTGGCCGGGGGCGTTGAAGTTCGCGGGGACGAGGCATTCGCCCGCCGCTGCTCCCACAGCTGCTCCCGCGAGGGCCTTCGCGCAAACCTCATTCGCCTGCGCTTCGTCGGCGCCAATGAGGGCGACCATGCCGCCCTTCGAGGCTTCGGCCGCCTGCTGCATGAGTTGACCGCGGCGCATCACGAGCCGGAGGCCAGTTTCAAAGTCGAACGCGCCCGCGAGGTGCAGCGCGGTGTACTCGCCGAGCGAGAGGCCGGCGGTCGCACGGAGTGCGCCTTGGCGCACTTCATCGGGCAGCGCGTGGTAGCACGCGATGGCTGCGGTGTAGAGGGCCGGCTGCGAGATATCGGTACGGCTCAAGACTTCGATCGGGCCGTGAAACGCAATGTCACTGAGCGTGCGTCCATCGGGGCCACTGCCAAAGATGCGATCGGCCTCGTTGAGCACGTTGCGCGCGGCAGGGCTCGCATCGGCCCAAGCCTTGGCCATGCCGATTGCTTGTGCGCCTTGACCAGGACAGAGAAGAACGATCTTGTTCATGTGCGTGTTTTTGAAATGCGTGCGTGACGCGAGTCAGGATGCAGTCTGGCGTGTGTTCGAAGGGCAGGCGCCGCGGGCGGTCACTCAAGCCTCGAACCATTCATGCATGGAGGAATTCAAGCATGGAGAAACTCAGGTACTCCACACCGATGACGCCCACGTCAGGCCGCCACCGAAGGCGACCATCATGAACGGCTTACCCTTCGTGATTTTTCCGGCGCGCCACAGTTCGTCGAGACAGAGCGGCACGCTTCCAGCGCTTGAATTGCCGTAGCGATCGATGTTCACGTAGATTTTCGCTGGATCGATGCCGAGTTTCTCGCGCGCGGCATCAATGATGCGCACGTTCGACTGATGGCAGATGACCTGGCTCACGTCGTTCGGCGTGAGACCAGTCTTCGCAAACGCATCTTCCATGACTTCCTTGAACTTCGTCACCGCGAATCGGAAGACTTCCTTGCCGTTCATGCGGAGGTAGCCCAAGCGAATCGGGTTGTCGGCGTCGTCGGCCGGAACGTCGGTTTCGCGCTTCGGAATGTACAGCGCGTGCCCACCGATGCCGTCGGCACCCATGTGTTGATAGATGCAGCCCTTGGTTGGGTCGGCGTCGGCTTGAATGATCGCGCAACCGGCCGCATCGCCGAAGAGAATCGACACCGTGCGATCGGTGTAATCGAGAATCGAGCTCATCGCTTCGCTGCCGATGACAGCGACGGTACGTGCACGCCCGACGCGCACCATAGTTTCCGCCATGTTGAGCGCGTAGACGAAACCGCTGCACGCCGCGACGAGGTCGAAAGCGGCCGCGTTTTTCGCGCCAACCGCGCCCGCGATGCGACACGCGACCGATGGGCACGTCATCTCCATCGTGACGGTCGCCACGATGACGAGATCGAGATCTTCAGCCTTGATGCCAGCGTTTTCGATCGCGCGTTCGAGCGCGCTCTGCGCGAGCGTCGAGCAGCCTTGCGTGCGGAGATCAAGGACGCGTCGCTCCTTGATGCCCGTGCGCTGCGTGATCCACTCATCGCTCGTGTCGAGCATGCGCGAGAAGTCGTCGTTTGTGAGACGACGCTCGGGGACCATGGAACCCGTGCCGAGGATACGAACGCCACAAACACCCGCGGGGAGGGGCTGATTCATGCGGCGGGCTCTTGGATCGTCTCAAGGCGTGCGTTGATGACGTCATTGAGGCCAGTCAACACGAACTGACGGGCGCGGAGAACTGCGTTCATCATCGTGCGCGAAACGCTCGATCCGTGCGAGATGAGGCATGTGCCGTTGACGCCGAGGAGCGGCGCGCCGCCGTACTCGTGGTAGTCGTGCTTCGCGTAAATCGCCTTCACGACAGGCTCGAGTCGCACCGCGAGTTCGGGATCAGTTTCAAGCACTTGCTGGGCAATTGCTTGGAACAGGCCTTTCGAAAGACCTTCCGCGAGTTTGATCATCACGTTGCCGACGACGCCGTCGGTGATGACGACGTCTGCTTCGCCGTCAAACACGCCGCGACCTTCGACGTATCCGATGAAGTTGAGACCTTCAGCGCTGCGAAGAAGATCGCGCGCGACCTTCATTTCAGCAGTGCCTTTCTGCTCTTCGCCACCGACGTTCATCATCGCGACGCGTGGATTCTTGATGCCGAGCACGCCGCGCGCGTAGGCATCACCCATGACGCCGTATTGAGCAAGGTGAACGGGCTTTGGTTCGATGTTCGCACCGACATCGATGAGAACGATCGGGCCTGCAAACGTCGGAATAGTGACCGCGATGCCCGGACGAATGACGTTCGGGAGACGACGCATGTACATCTGGCTTGCCGTCACGCAAGCACCAGTGTTTCCTGCGGAAATCCACGCATCGATGCGATTCGGGTGTCGCGGGCTCGCGTATTCCGCCGCGCGAGAAATCGAACTGTCGCGCTTCGATCGAACTGCTTCAACAGGCGCGTCATCCATCTCGATGACTTCGCTGCAGTGAACCACTTCGACCTTGGCGCCGGAACCGCTCTTCGCGATGCCGCGATCCTTGATCGCTTCTTCAATGATGTCGCCCTTGCCAAAGAGAACAAGGGTGTCCTCGGGCGGGAGCTTCGCCAACGCGGCGAATGATCCCTTGAGGATTTCATCGGGCGCATTGTCGCCGCCCATCACATCGACACCGATACGCATGGCGTGAATCCTTCGGAGTTGCTCGTGCGCGACTCACCGAGAAGCGGCGGGGCGCAAGAGGGACGCGTACTTTACGGGATCGAAACGAGCACGCGCCGCAAGGCGGCGCGTGACGAAGAACGTTTTCTTGCGAGAGTCGCAGTGCGTGCGACTTTCAGAGGTCTGCGGTTCATCCCGCCGCGGCTTCGCAGGCCAGATTGAGCGCGCGACGAGCCTGACATACGACGCGGGGCATGCCGTGAGGCAATCCACGCACGGACTTCCGCCGACATTCGCGTACTCGCGCGGATTCCGCATGGAGGTGGCCCGATGCGGGGGCGCAACTTCGCAGCGAATGTCGAACTCTGAGAATCGTGCTCTAAGAATCGTGGCAAGCCCGAATGAATCAGGCTGTCGCGAATCAGGCGGTCGGCTTGCTCGTCTTGATCTGCAGGCCTGGGCGGACGTAGCCGCACGAGGAGCATGCAGTGTGCGAACGCTTGGCAGCGCCGCAGTTTGGGCAAAGCGTCGTGTGCGAAGCCTTGATCGCTTGGTGCGAACGACGACGACGGGTACGACCTGGGGAGCAGCGGAATGGAGGAACCATGATTGCCTTCTTGCTATCTCGCGGCGTTGCCGCGTCGCCGGACCGAGCATCGGTCGGGCGTAGGGGGAAGGGACAGTCTAGAGAAACCCGCGCAACTGTCAAGGTTCACGCGTGCGAGGTGAGTCGCGCGGCCGAGAGAAACGCCTTGAAAGACCGTCAAATCCTTCTTGGCGTTGCCGAACGCGACTGCGCGAGAGTGAGAAGGCGCGCGCGTGTGGACAATAACTTGCCGCGCGTGTCGCACGTCTCGATCATGCAGAGTACCTTCCGACGCATGGCGACAGGCTTTGACGTTGAACTCTTCACCGATGGTGCGTGCTCAGGAAATCCAGGTCCGGGCGGTTGGGGCTTTGTCTTGCGGATCGCGGGCGTCGAAACCGAAGGTTCCGGCGGCGAGCGCACGACGACAAACAATCGCATGGAACTTCTCGGAGCCATCGAGGGCCTGAAGCGGCTGGAACGACCATCGACCGTGCGGCTCGTGAGCGATTCGCAGTATCTCGTGAAGGGCCTCAATGAATGGATGGACGGTTGGAAGCGACGCGGTTGGCGCCGGAAAGAGGGGCCAGTGCTGAACGTCGAGCTTTGGCAAGAACTCGATCGCCTGCGGTTGATCCATCGCATCAAGGCAGAGTGGGTGCGCGGACACGTCGGGCATCCTGAGAATGAGCGATGCGATCGACTTGCTGTCGCGGTTATCGACCAATATCGCTAATCGCGCAACGCCGCGTGTTTGCGGCCTTTCGCGAGCTCTTTCATTGCTTCTGTCTCATCGCGCACAAACACCTTGCGCCGCGCCACGGCTGTCGGTACGCTTGTCGATCCAACTTTCAAGAGTTCACGAGTTACCGCATGCCCACGATTAATCAGCTCGTTCGTAAGCCACGCGTTGTGCAGGCCTCCAAGTCCAAGGTCAAGGACCTTGGCGCGTGCCCGCAACGTCGCGGCGTTTGCCTTCAAGTTCGCACCGTGACCCCGAAGAAGCCGAACTCGGCGCTTCGCAAGGTTTGCCGTGTGCGTCTCACGAACGGCAAGGAAGTCACGGCGTACATCGGTGGCGAAGGCCACAACTTGCAAGAGCACTCCATCGTGCTCGTGCGCGGTGGTCGTGTGCGCGATCTTCCTGGTGTGCGTTACCACGTGGTGCGTGGCGCGCTTGACTGCCTCGGCGTCGACGGCCGCAAGAAGGGCCGCTCGCAGTACGGCGTCAAGAAGAAGGCCGCTGCTGCCGCGAAGAAGAAGTGATGCGCGTTCGTCGCGTGACGCGAGGACGATGATGCGATCGAAGTTTCGATCGATCCTCACTCCTCCGCACGTGTGATCGTTGCAAACTGCTGAACCAATCTGCGGCACGCGTTGACGCGCGTGCTGCAGCTTTCACGACATAGTTCTAGAGGTGGCTCTAGAACGCTGAGTAATCGCGGATCCGAACGCACGGGAATGTCCATCTCCCATCCGCGGTGAAGAGTGGCAAAGGCCCGCAGGCCAATGCCGTCAGCCACAGGAGTGTTCTCAATGGCACGTCACTACAAGCGTCCCGACGACTACTGGCTCAAGCCCGATCCGCGCTTCCAGGACAAGATCCTGTCGAAGTTCATCAACTGCGTCATGATCGGTGGCGAGAAGGCAACCGCGCAGCGCTGCGTGTACGGCGCACTCGAGGCGATTCAAACCCGCCTCGAAAAGGAGCGCGCTGCGGACAAGGAAAAGGCCGAATCGATGCCGCGTTCGTCGATCGAACTCTTCCACCTCGCGCTCGAGAACGTGCGTCCGGCGGTCGAAGTCCGCTCGAAGCGCGTTGGTGGTGCGAACTACCAAGTTCCAATGCAACTCAACAAGCGTCGTCAGCAGTCGCTCTCGTTCCGCTGGCTTATCGAAGCCGCGCGTGAAGAGAAGGGCCGCCCGATGCACCTCCGCTTGGCGAAGGAACTCTGGGACGCTGCGAAGAACGAAGGTAAGGCCGTGACCACGAAGGAAAACACGCACCGCATGGCGGATGCGAACAAGGCCTTCGCGCACTTCGCGTGGTAAAGCGCGTGTTCGAGCGCTCGCGAGGTAGTTTGAGCGCTCGCGACGTGTTTGAGCGCTCGCAACCTGCTTCGCAACTTGCTCGCTCTGGTGTTGACTAGGCCAAAGCGAGCCGCCGCAGCGGCGAACGCGAGAATGACGAGCTTTCGCGACTTGCTCGCTCTCGAGATAGGAACAACAAAGCCCTCGCGGACTCAAAGTCCGCGAGGGCTTTTCTTCAACGCCGCGACAAAATGTGAGACTTCTGAAGGTCGTTGGCATACGTTGGCCCCATCCCTATGAGGATCGTGCCAAGGACCATCGGCCGGATGTTCCGCGCATCTCTAACGGCGCTTGCACCTCGGTTCATCGCACACGTGATGGCTCTCCGTGTCGTCATCGTTGCACCCGCCGCGCTTTCGGTGGGTCTTGTCGCAACGGCGCAATCGCTCGAACCTCCACCGAGCGTTGCAACGTTCGCGCGTGAGTTCGCAGGCGGAATGCCGGGCGAGTTGCAAGGTGGGCTACAACGAAACGATGCGCCGATGGACGCTGGCGCGCTGCTCATGGTCTTCGATGCGTACCTCGAGGCGCAGCACGAGATTTCACGGGCGGCATGTGCGGAGTTTGCTGCAGCACGTATCGACGAGCACCGCGTTTGGAGTCGTGCGCAGTGCTTCCGCGTGACGGCTGCGGAACGTGAGTGGCGTCGACGATCGGACGAACTCATCGCAAGCACGATCGGCGCTTGGGCGACGCAAGAAAACCCCACGGCATGGCAGCGTTG
>JAIYCA010000395.1 GCA_027488265.1 Planctomycetaceae bacterium | reverse complement strand
ATCCGCTGGTGGATGCCGCCGACGTGGCGGCGTTGAAGGCGAAGATCCTCGCATCGGGCCTCAGCGTTTCGCAACTCGCGGTCACTGCGTGGGCGTCGGCGTCGACCTTCCGCGGTACCGACAAGCGTGGCGGCGCCAACGGCGCGCGCATTCGACTCGCGCCGCAGAAGAGTTGGAAAGTCAACAATCCTGTTGGCCTCGCGTTGGTGCTCGATGGTCTCGAGAAGATGCGCGCCGAGTTCAACGGCGCTTCGGGCGCGAAGAAGATCTCGATGGCCGACATGATCGTCCTCGCAGGTTGCGCAGCTGTTGAGAAGGCGGCCAAGGACGCGGGCGTGTCTATCACCGTGCCGTTCACGCCAGGTCGCACCGACGCGACGGCGGAACAAACCGACGCGGACAGCTTCAAGTATCTCGAGCCCGCATACGACGGCTTCCGCAACTATCTCGCGCACACGCTCTCGAAGCGTGCAGAGCATCTCCTGATCGACAAGGCCGATCTCCTCACGCTCACGCCACCTGAAATGACCGTGCTCGTTGGCGGTATGCGTGCGCTCGGTGCGAACTTCGATGGTTCGTCGGTTGGTGTTCTGACGAAGCAGGTGGGTGTGTTGTCCGCCGACTTCTTCACCAACATCCTCGACATCGCGACCGAGTGGTCGCCTGCGTCGAGCGATGAAGAACTCTTCCACGGCCGCTGCCGCGCGACTGGGCAAGCGAAGTGGACGGCGAGCCGCGTGGATCTCGCGTTCGGTTCGAACTCGCAACTGCGCGCGCTCAGCGAGGTCTACGCCTCCAGCGATGCGAAGGAGAAGTTCGTGCACGACTTCGTCGCCGCGTGGACGAAGGTGATGAACCTCGATCGATTTGAACTCGCGTAAGCGAGGCGCGTCGCTTGCGCGATGAGCTCGCGGAAGGTGTTCAAGGCCTATCCAACGCGGTCTCTCAGACAAAGCAATCTCGAATCGCCCCGATCCTCGGTCGGGGCGATTTCATTCCCGCGCGCCGAATCTCGCTTGAAAACCGCGGAAAGCAGTTCGCTCCGTCGGTACGTCTTGACCGCGTGTGAACATCGATTTCTCGCCAACTTCTGCAGTCTGCATTTGTCGAGCAGATAGCGCAGTTGCGGTGGGTACACTCCGCCCCCACAAATCTGTGCAAAAAGGAAAATCCATGACAGAAGTTCGTCGCGAAACAGACAGTCTCGGTGCGGTTGATGTCCCAGCGAATTGCTTGTGGGGCGCGCAGACGCAGCGCTCGCTTGAGCACTTCAGCATCGGAACCGACTTGATCCCGCGCGAAATGATCGGCGCCTACGCGACGCTCAAGAAGGCCGCGGCGATGGCGAACCACGACGGCAAGCGCCTCGCGGACGAACAGTTTCGATTGATCGTTGCAACGTGCGATGAAGTCCTCGCGGGCCAGCATGCGGACATGTTCCCACTGCACGTGTGGATGACAGGGAGCGGCACCCAGTTCAACATGAACGTGAACGAGGTGATGTCGAACCGTTGCTGCCAGATGGCGGGCACCGCGCTCGGGAGCAAGACGCCTGTCCATCCGAACGACCACGTCAACATGTCGCAGTCGTCGAACGATTCGTTTCCGACGGCGATGAACATCGCGGCAGCGGTGCATGCGAAGCGTGATCTGCTTCCGGCGCTCACGATGCTGCGTGACGCGATCTCCGCGAAGGCCACCGAATGGAAGGACGTCATCAAGATTGGTCGCACGCACATGCAAGATGCGACGCCGCTCACGCTCGGACAAGAGTGGTCGGGGTATGCGGCAGCGATCGACGACGACATCAAGCGCGTCGAAGACGCACTCGTCGGCGTGTATCGACTCGCGCTTGGCGGCACGGCCGTGGGCACGGGGATCAACTCCGCCCCTGGGTTCGCCGAAGCCGCTGCAGCAAACATCGCGAAATTGACGGGGCTTCCCTTTGTGACCGCGCCGAACAAGTTCTGCGTGCAAGGCGGCCACGATGCGCTTGTGCACTTGTCGGGCGCGATGCGCACGCTCGCGGTCACGCTCTACAAAGTCGGCAACGACGTGCGGCTGATGTCGTGCGGCCCGCGCGCCGGCTTCGCAGAACTCGTGATTCCCGCGAACGAGCCGGGTTCGTCGATCATGCCAGGCAAGGTCAACCCGACGCAGGCCGAAGCGCTCACGATGCTCTCCGTGCAAGTCATGGCGAACGATGTCGCGGTCGGCTTCGGCGGCGCGGGCGGCTATCTCGAGATGAACGTCTATAAGCCGCTCATCATTCACAACGTGATGCAGTCGATTCGCCTGCTCACCGATGGCACCACGAACTTCCGTCGATTCCTCGTCGAGGGCACGAAGCCGAATCTCAAGAAGATCGGCGAGTACGTCGAGCGCTCGCTCATGCTCGTCACCGCGTTGTCGCCGGTGATCGGCTACGACAAGGCTTCGAAGATCGCGCACTACGCGCTCGACAATGATCTCACGCTCAAGGAAGCCGCGCTCAAACTGGGCTTTGTAACGAGCGACGAGTTCGATCGCATTGTTGATCCGCGCAAGATGGTCGCGCCGTACGTTGCGGTCAGTTGATCGGCGCGTCGCACGACGCAGACACATCCATTCCACATCCATCCCACATCGATTTCACCAAGTCTCCAAGCACTCAGTGACGACTATGACGAACACGAATTCCAATCCATCCGCCAAGCGCGGCGTCGAACTCCTCCACGATCCAGCTCTCAACAAGTCGACGGCGTACACCGAAGCGGAGCGTCAAGCGCTTGGGCTCGTCGGTCTCGTTCCAGATACGACTGAGTCGGAAGACTTGCAGCTGCGTCGCGTGATGCTGCAGCTCTCGCATAAGACGACCGATCTCGATCGATACGTCTACCTCATGAATCTGCTCGATCATGATGAAACGCTCTTCTATCGCACCGTGATGTCAGATCCGGCGCGTTTCCTCCCAATCGTCTACGACCCAACGATCGGTGAGGCGTGCCTCAAGTTCGGCCACATTTTCCGCGGCCCGCGCGGCATGTATCTCTCGATCAAGCGTCGCGGACACGTGAAGGAAGTCCTGCGCAACTGGCCTGTGAAGGATGTTCGCTTTATCTGCGTGACCGACGGTGGTCGCATCCTCGGCCTCGGCGATCTCGGCGCGAACGGCATGGGTATTCCGATCGGCAAGTTGCAGCTGTACACGGCTGCGGCTGCGGTTCCACCGCAAGGTCTCATGCCGATGTACCTCGACGCGGGCACCAACAACGAGCAGTATCTCCAAGATCCGCTTTACCTCGGTCTGCGCGAGCGTCGTCCGTCGACCGAAGAGCTCTACTCCTTCGTCGATGAATTCGTCGAAGCAGTGCAGGAAGTCTTCCCGAAGTGCTGCATCCACTTCGAGGATTGGACGGGCGTTGACGCAGTCCACCTCCTCGAGCGCTACCGCGACAAGGCGTGCGTCTACAACGACGACGTACAGGGCACCGCGGGTATCACGCTTGCCGGCATGATCAACGCAACGAAGTTGAAGGGTACGCAGTTGAAGGATGAGAAGTATCTCTTCCTTGGTGCGGGCTCGGCAGGCATTGGTCTTGCGAATCTCCTCTGCTCGGCACTCGTGCAGCAGGGGATGACGCTCAAGGACGCGCAATCGCGCGTGCATATGTTCGATGTCAACGGCCTGCTGGAGTCGACGCGTACCGATCTCTACGACTTCCAGCGTCCCTATGCGCATGCGCATGCACCGACGCGTGATTTCGTCGCGGCGATCGAAAGCATCAAGCCGACGACGATCATCGGCGTCAGCACCATCGGTGGCGCGTTCACGCAGAAGGTCGTCGAGGCGATGTCGCGTGTGAACGAGCGCCCAGTGATCCTCGCGCTCTCGAATCCGACCGATCACGCGGAGTGCACCGCGGAGCAGGCGTATCGCTGGTCGAATGGCAAGGCGATCTACGCCGCAGGTGTGCCGTTCTCGCCAGTGCAGTTCGGCGGGCAGACGTTCCTCCCCGGCCAGGCGAACAACTTCTACATCTTCCCAGCAGTGGGCATGGCGCTTTACGCGACTGAAGCGAAGCGCGTCACCGATTCGATGTTTATAGAAGCGGCGAGTGCAGTCGCCGATCAGGTTTCGCCCGAACTCCTCAAGCAAGGCCTGCTGTACCCGCTGCAGTCGAACATTCTCGAGTGCGAAATCAAGACCGCGGCGCGTGTGGCGAAGTTGGTCTTCGATCTCGGACTGGCCGGCATCGCTCGACCCGCCGACATGGAGGCGTTGATTCGTTCGCACGTCTACAAGCCGACCTACGCGAAGCTCGTGTAAACCATGTCGATACCCGCGATCGTGTTTGCACGTCGTCCGCACATCACTCCTCCACGTGGCGTCCTTCGGGCGTCACGTGGAGGAGTTGGCTCTGTGGTCGCGCCTTTCGTCGCGCCTTCTGTCGCGCTGACTGGCTGCGTTGCGAGCCTCATGTGTGATGCTGCTGTCTACGCGCAGGACGCAACGGGTTCGTCACCGGCCGTCGCGGTCGATGCTCCATCGCGTTACACAGCGGCGGAGATCGATGCCGTGCGCAAGAACTTCGAATCGAACTACTTGCTCGGTGATTGGGGTGGAGCGCGCACGGCGTTGTGGGAGATGGGGATCGATCCTCAATTCCTCTTGATCACCGATCCGTACGGCAATCCGACGGGCGGCAAGAAGCAAGGATTCGCGACGTACAGCATGTTCTGCGCGGATCTCGGCATCGACACCGAGCGCGCATTCGCGCTGCCCGGTGGCGAGTTCGATGTTGGGTTCTCCGTCAACTTCGGAACCCAACTCACGCAGGACTACGTCGGCAATGTGTTCCCGATTCAGTCGTCCGACGTCGCGCCGGAAGGCGCACGGCTCACCAATCTCTCGTACACGCAAGCGTTCTTCGGCGAGAAGCTGAGTATTCGCGGCGGGCGTTTCTCGCTCGATGCGTTGTACGGCGAGGAATTCGCGGGTTCCGAGTACTTCCGCGCGTTCACCTCGGTCGCGTTCAACGCGATTCCGTTTGCGATCTTCTACAACGCGCCCGGGCCGTTCGGCTATCCGGCCACGACCTGGGGCGCGCGCGTCAAGGTCGAGCCCGCCGATGAGTTCTACGTGATGGGCGCGATCTACGACGGCAATCCAACCGCAGCGCTCGCTGATGAGCACGGCCTCGATTTCTCGTTCGAAGGTCCGCCGCTTGGTGTGGGGGAAGTCGGCTTTCGCTTCAACCAGAAAGAAGGCGATGCGGGTTTGCCTGGCAATCTCAAGTTCGGCGGATACGTGCTCGGCGGTGAGGTCGAGGAGTTTGGCTCGACCGACGAGGGTTCCGGCCGCTACGGCTTCTACGTCGTTGGCGATCAGATGCTCGTTCGATTTGGCGGCGCATCGGATGAACGTCATCTTGGCATCTTCGGCAGCATCGTTGTCGCGCCCGACCAAGAAGTGAGTGCGATGCCGTACTTCTTCAGCACGGGCTTGGTGGCGTACGGTCCGTTTGAAAGTCGTCCGAAGGATTTCCTCTCACTCGGCGTGGCGTACGGCGCATTCAGCAGTGATTTACGCAGCGCGCAGCGCGAAGAGCAACTCACCGACCCGACCGTTGACGTGCAACTCTTCGAGATGACGCTCGAAGCGTCGTACGGCATCCAAGTGCGGCCGGGCCTCATGCTTCAACCGGGCATGCAACTCATCGTGAACCCCGGCGGAAGCCCTGACGTTGATCCGGCGCTGGCGCTCGGCGTGAACGCGGTGATGAGTTTCTAACGTGGCGCGCCTCTGATGCAGTGACGCGGTCATGCCGTTTGAAGCCGTGAAGCGCGGCGATGAGTACGTCAAGGTGGCATCTCCTCGCGCACGGATTTCGCTACGCTCCAGCCATGCGAAACAATCGACTTTTCTGCTGCGTTCTCACACTTGCCGCGCTGCTCCCGTTGGCGATCCACACGTTCGCAGCCGCTTGCACCGCGTTCCAAATCCGCGCGAAAGACGGCTCCATCATCTACTTCCGATCGATGGAGTTCGGATTCCCGTTCAATTCGAAAGTGCTCGTCATTCCTCGCGGTACAGAGTTCGTCGGTACTGCGCCAGACGGCAAGCCTGGTCTTCGTTGGACGTCGACGTACGGCATCGTTGGTTTGAATGCCGACGTCGCGCCGAACTTGGTCGCCGATGGACAGAACGAGAAGGGACTCGCGTTCGGCATGCTGTACTTGCCGGGTTACGCGAAGTTCCTCGCACCCGATCCAGCGAGCAACGATCGCGCGATCGGTTCGTGGGAAGCGGGTGGGTACCTCTTGTCGACGTGCGCGACGGTCGACGAAGCGTTGACGGCGCTGCGCGAGAAAGTTCGCATCGTGGAGCAGCAGTTCCCCGCCTTCAAGATGCCGTTGCCTGTCCACTATTGGATCGGTGACGCGAGCGGCAAAGTGGTGATCGTCGAGTTTGTCGATGGCAAGATGAACGTCTACGACAACCCGATCGGCATCCTCACCAACTCGCCGCCGTTTGATTGGCACACGACCAATCTCACGAACTATGTGAATCTCTCGCCGGTCAACGTGCCTGGTGAGAAGTTCGGCGACACGTTCATCGCGAACTACGGACAGGGCTCAGGGCTACTCGGTCTTCCAGGCGATTTCACGCCGCCGTCGCGCTTCGTTCGCGCGGCATTCTTCTCGCAGGTCGCGACACCAGCGCCAACTGCGGTTGACACCGTCAATCTCGGCTTCCACGTCTTGAACACCTTCGACATCTTCGACGGCGCGATCCGCAGCAACACCAGCAATCAAACTTCGAATACGAAGGGCTTTCTTGCGACCACGTCGGCACCCAAGATCGTGAACACCGACACGACGGAGTGGGTCGTTGCGCACGATCGCACGAACTTGAAGACGTACGTGCGCACCTACAACGGGCTCGAAGTGCAGGTCGTCGATCTCAAGAAGATCGACTTCACGAAGCCGGGCCTCCGCACAATTGCGCTGAAGAACGAGTTCAAGCCTGTCGACATCACGGACACGGCCGTTCCGTTCGCGACGAAGTGAGTGCGCGCGAGTGCTCGAGCCCAACGGGGCGAACTCAGGTGCTGCCATTGGTCCGCCCGCCGATCGGACCCGTCCGCGTGGGTCCGGTACTTGGCGCGCGTCCGAGACCGCGGGCGCGTCTTCGCGTGATTTTGCGAGAAAGCCGCCTTCGCGCGTGCTTGTGCTGTAACTTGAGTGCCCTGCGATTCAGGAGAAAGTAGTTCCCTCGTGTTCCAAACTCGACTTGCTGGCTTCCGCGTGGACTTCGGTATGGATCTCTTCTCGGCGGGAGCAGCGCTCGCTGTCTCGGCTGTCGCGAGTGCGCAGTGCCCCAATCCACTCGTCGCGTGGGGCAAAAACAACGAAGGACAGTGCAATGTGCCGCAGGCGCTCGGTCGCGTGCGATCGATGGCGGCCGGAGAAACGTGGAGCGTGGCGTTTGCGCGCGGAAAGTTCACGACGTGGGGTCGCGCGCCGTCGGGGAGCGGTGCCACTTGGGTGAACCCGCCGCAAGATCCCACGCTCGGCGGCGGTGTACCGAGGCTCTTTGTCGGTGATTCGTTCACCATGGCTTGGAATCCGCAGAACGGCCGCGTCGCGTGCTGGGGCAGCAACATCTACGGCGAGTGCAATGTGCCCGCGGGGCTTCCGCCGATCAAGAACGTTGCAGCGGGTATGCAGCGCGTTCTGGCGATCGAAGCCCAATCGGGACTGGTGCGTGCATGGGGACGAAATTCTTACGGGGAAGGCGTGGTGCCGAAGAACCTCGGGCCGTGTGTGTCGGTCGCCGCGGGAAATCGTCACAGTGTCGCGGTGCGCGCGGACGGCGAACTCCGATGTTGGGGAAGCAACTTCCGCGACGCATGCAATCTCCCCGCCGAAACAACGGGCTACATGCACGCGAGCGCCACGAACTTTCACTCGCTCGCGCAACGCGGCGACTTCTCGATTCGCGCATGGGGTTGGAACGACGATGGCCAATGCAACATTCCCGCGGGGATCTGCGAGGTTCTCGATGGTGGAATCTCTGCCGGAACGCGTCACTCGGCGGCGATTGTGATCTGCGCTGGCGGCGTGACGACCGTGCGCTGTTGGGGCAGCAATGAGGCGGGCGCATGCGATGTTCCTGCGGGTTTGACCGATGTCGTTGCTGTGGCGGCGTCTTACGACCGCACGATGGCGCTCACGTCGAGTGGCCGCGTGGTCGCGTGGGGCAACAACCACCTCGGACAGAGCAACGTGCCCGACAGCGCGGACAATCCCGAGCTCATCACCGGTGGAGATGAGTTCAGCATGGCGGCTTCGGGTACCGAGCCCTACAAAATCGTTGCGTGGGGCAACAACCAATACGGGCAGCACCATCTTCCTCAGCCGAATGCAGGGCAGCGTTACACGCAACTCGCCGCGGGTTGGAGCCATGTCGTTGGGCTTCTCAGTGACGGGACGATGCGTTGCGCGGGCGGCTCGTGGAACGGGCACTGCGGCAACATGCCGGCAGTCGGAAACATCCGTCAGGTCGCCGCGTCGAACTTCTATACGCTCGCAGTCGACCACAACAACACGATCCACGCGTGGGAGCAGCAGGTCCTCCTGCCAGCAACCTTCTGGAACGGCCAACAGGCGCGCCTTGTCGGTGCCGGAAATGACACACAGGCGAAGGTGACGCTCGACGGCACGTTCCTCTGTAAGGGCGGTTGGAATCCCTACAGCGCGAGCCCGTGCGAGGACGACATCCTCGGAAACTTCGGCGACATCACGCAAATCGCCGTTGGTCTGACGCATCTCCTCGTGCTTCGCTCAGACGGCACGATGTACGCGTGGGCTTCGATCACCGACGATCCGAATCTCAGCATTCCTTCGAACACTGGGCCGATCACGCAGATTGCAGCGGGGAACAGCCACTCCGTCGCGCTTTCGTCTGAGGGGCGCGTCTACTGCTGGGGACGCAACTCCGAAGGCCAGTGCAACATTCCTGCCGACATCGGCAAGGTGAAGAGGATCGTTGCCGGTACCGACCACACGATTGCAATTCGCGACTTCGGCACACCGTTCACCGATGGCGACGCCGCCACGGGTTCCTGCCCCTACGGCCGCGGTGATCTCAACGCCGACGGCTTCGTCGATGCGGAGGATCTTTCGACGTTGATGTCGCTGTGGGGATACATCGACGCCGAGATCGGTGATCTCGATGCCGACCGAGTGATCGATGGCGACGATCTCGCGCAGTTGCTTTCGAACTGGGATGCACGCGACGCGCGTTGATGTGCTGAACACAAACGTTGATGCGCTCAGCGCGACTTCTCGAGTGCGGCCCACGCGGGGCGATCTGCTTCGAACGTCACGCGCTCTTTGGTGAGCGGATGCGTGAAGACGATGCGCTGCGCATGCAAGCAAAGCGGTGGGTCGCCAACTGCGAGCGTTTGCGTTTCACCGACCACGCCGTCCGCGAGATACGCGGCGTCGCCGAGGATCGGAAACCCGAGATGCCAGAGATGGACGCGAATCTGATTCGTGCGGCCTGTGAGCGGTCGAACCTCAAGCAACGTCGTAGGTAATGCGGTGCCGTCGACGCTGCGCTCAAGCACGCGGAACTCGGTCTGCGCGTCGAGTCCATCTTCGTCGACGGTTCGCCCGCCAAGTTTGCCTGCGGCGACACTCACGGGCGCATCGCAACGGAACGCGTCCTGCGGCGGGTGCCCCTTGACGCGCGCGAGGTAGACCTTCTCCACTTCGCCACGCTCAAACTGCGGCTGCACCATGCTCGCGAAGAGTCGGGTCTTGCAAAGCACCGTGACGCCTGTGGTGTTCGCATCGAGGCGATGCACAGGCCGCGGCTTCAGCGGATACCAAACCTCACTCAAGATGAATTGCAGCGTGTTGCGATTGAATCGACCGCTTGGATGGACGGGGAGCGGCGCGGGTTTGTCCACGACGATGATCGCTTCATCTTCGTAGATCACGCGAATGTCGCCACAGACATCAGGCTCGCTGAGCGCAGGCTTGAGATGGAGATAGCGTTCACCCGCGCGAACGAGCTTGTCGGCAGCGACGGGCGCGTGATCTTCGTTCACGATGCGTCCGCTCTCGCAGACGGCCAGCCATTCTTCACGCGTGATATGCGGCATCACCGTGCACAAACAGTCGAGCAGCGTGTGCGCGTCACAGGATTCAGGCACATGCAGCGGGCGCGCTTGGTCGTACGGCACGCTTCCTGGCAGCGGTGATACCGCAGCACGAAGAGCCGCGCGGCGACGATCGAGTTGCTCGCGCTGCGCTTCCTCGGTCGTCTTGAAGCAATAGGGGCACGAAACAGACTCGACGTAGCGCGAGTCTTCCTGTTCCTCCGCAGTCAGCGGTGTTTGGCAGACGAAGCACTGAGACCACGCGGATTCGTGCAGCGCAGGGTCGACGCCAACGCGCTGATCGAACACGAAGAGTTCGCCATCAAAGTGCGCGCTGCCGCATTCTTCGAAGTACTTGAGAATGCCGCCCTCGAGTTGCCAGACGTGTTTGAAGCCTTCGCGCTCCATGAACGGCGCGGCCTTCTCGCATCGAATGCCGCCCGTACAGAACGAAACAATCGGCGCATGTTTCATCTCGGGCGGGAGATTCGCCACCGCCTCAGGAAACTCGCGGAACGAACCGATGCCCGCGATCTTCGCGCCTTTGAACGTGCCGAGCCGGACTTCGTAATCGTTGCGCGTGTCGTAGAGAATGACAGGGCGCCCCTCGTCAAGCCATTGCTTCAAGACCTTCGGCTCGAGTCGCGGTGAGGTGTACTTCGCAGGCTCAATGCCCTCGACACCGAAGGCAATGATCTCCTTCTTGATGCGCACCAACATGCGCCGGAAGGGCTGCTCGGTACTCTCGCTGTACTTGGGCCGCAGAGTCTCGAGCCCCGGAATCGCGCGCAGCTCCGCGACCAGCGCGTCTACATGCTCGCGCAGGCCGGCGACAAACATGTTGATGCCCTCGGTGCTGAGGAGGATCGTTCCCTTGAGATGCGTGGCTTTGCATCGCAGCAAGAGTTGCGCGCGCAGCGTCTTCAGGTCGCCGAGCGCGGCGAACTGATAGCACGAGATATTCGTGATCGTGTGTTGGTTGGCGGCCGTCGTCATGCGCTTGGGAGAGCATATACGGAGCGCGTGGGAGGAGTGCTTGGACGCAGCGCCGGGACGGAGTGCGTACGCCACGCGCAGCTGCGCGCTGGCATGTTGGGTCAACCTCGGGTCAACCTCGGGTCGAAGTCGATCGAAGTCGTGAAGTCGGGGGACGCGAGGGACGCAGAAGTCATTCGCTTGTATGGAGGACTGCCGGCTCGGTGCGAGACGCGTGACTTCGTCGTGTGCGATGCTCGCAAAGAGTGGGACGGGTTTGAATTCTCCAAGCGCCGCGCGTGCTACTGACCCTTCGGGGCCTGCCACAACTCAACGCGATTGCCTTCGGGATCCATGACCCAACCGAACACGCCTTGCTCCGTCTCTTCGATGCGGTCGTCAACGGCGCAACCATTCGCGCGCAACTGCTCGATCATCGCGCGCGCATCGGCCACGCGGTAGTTCACCATGAACGGTGCGTCGCTCGGCGCGAAGTACTTCGTGTCGGCTTTGAACGGGCACCACACGGTGGAGCCTGCGCCGCTTGGGTTCTCGGGGCCGTTCCAGCGAAAGACGGCGCCACCCCACGACTCGAGGTCGACACCGAGGTTGTCGCGATACCACGCACCGAGTGCGGCGGGATCGCGGGCCTTGAAGAAGATGCCGCCTATGCCGGTGACT
>JAIYCA010000245.1 GCA_027488265.1 Planctomycetaceae bacterium | reverse complement strand
GACCTCCGGTCGCGTTCATTCCCTCAGCGACCTCAGGTCGCGTTCATCCGATCAGCGACCACCGGTCGCGTTCATTTTCGTCACTTGAATCCGTCCGTTGCGCAAATCCCACACGACTTGCTGCGCACGAATCGGAGCAGGCTGACCCTTGATCGCGATCGTCACCGATCGACCTTCTTCTGCGGTCAGCGTGGCGACGCCCGTGGTGACCGAGTAATCGAACTCACCGCACTCGATGTCTTGCTCGGGCGTGCGAATGAAGACGCGGCCACGCCCCTTCACGCCGAGCATCTCTGCAGGCCCGCCAAGATCCACGCCGCCTTCACTCGCTGCTTCATTTTTGGAAGCCGCGTCCGCGGCGTTCGACCTCTTCGACTCATCTGGCCGCTTGACGATCGCTTCAAGCACATCGCATCGCATCGAGAGCGAATCATCTGCACGCAAGCCCGCGTGAAGAAGCTCCACGTCCTTCTCCATCAAAATGCGGAACACATCGTCGTACTGTTTCTCGAGCGCCATCCGCTCTTTCCAGCGGAAACGCGTGGTGCCGTCGGCTCCGAGCGCAATGCCGCCGGGTGTTCGAGCCTTCGCGGCCTCGGAAGGGTCGATCACCTTCGTATCCGCCGCGCGCGGAATGTTCACCAAGATCGCGCCATCGCCAACGACAAGGCCTTCGCGCGTCCGCATGTCGTACTCGACGTGCTCGCCACTCACGCGGAACACGCGCGGTTCGCCCGCGCGTTCTGCCGTTTCCCATTGACGACTCTCGACGCGCGCCCCGCCCTTCGCGATGAAGTGGTCGAACGTGCGCGCGGCGTCCGCCGGATCTGCAGCGCGGCCCTCTTTGCCGGACTTCGTCGACGAATCAATGCCGAGTTCAAGCAGAATCGACTGCGCATCCACGGCGTCTGATGTTGTTTCACTCGGCCGACTTCGAACCTTCACTTCGCCGCGGATATCGAGCGTACCGCGATTCTCCGCAACTTCCGCGTACTCCAGGCTCTCGCCCCACGACGCGTCGAGCGTCGGTCGACCGTCAGGTTCAGGTCGTGCGATTTTGCCGTCGGAGAGCGCGATCGGCGCGCGGAACGCGCGGAAGCGTCCAGGTCCATCGCTGCGCGCACTTCGTGTCGCATCATCAAATCGAAGATCACGCAGATTGTCGGCAATCACATTGGAACGAACGATCGCAACGTTTTCTCCGGTCAAACGAAGTCGACGCCGCGCGGCATCGCCAACGAGTGTGTCCGCGAAGACACGCGCGCCCTCTTTCAAGAGAACCTGCACGCCGCCCTTGGCTTCGACCGTGTCGATATCGATCGCGCCGAGGCTCTCGTCGCCACCGAGCATCCCGCCAACTCCGCCGCGAGCGGAAGTTGCTGCGGCTTGATTGCTGCTCGGTGCTGCACTTGCCGCCGCACTCGCGGCTTTGGGCTTCTCGCGGAAACCAACCACCAAATCTTCGGTCCACACCGTCTGTCGTTCGTCGCGCGCTTCAACCGCTGTACGCGCCACAAGTCGCCGCGGAATCGTGTCACCCTTTGAATCTTCGCCAAGGAAGAGTTCGATGCGTCCGGCCGCCATCGCACCTTCGCCACCAAGTCGACGCACCCGCGTACCGCCGTCCGCGATGATCGCGTCGATGCGTTCCGCGTTGTTCGGACTAAACGCGACTTCGAGCGTCTGACTGTCAAGTTCGAATTGTCGACCGAAGACATTCACTCCGCCGCCAAAACGTGCGAGCGACAACTTCGCGTTGTCACCTTCACCATTGAAGCGGAGATCGACACCGTCCTTCCACGTGATTTCGATCTCTTGCGAGGAGGGGTCAAATCGGAACGGCTCGGCCTCTTGCTTCGAGAGCGCCGCGTTTTGCGGCGAAGGCTCTGCGCGAGCAACCAGCGCGACGGCCGATGGATCGGCGGAAACCAACATGCGCGAGGCGTCCACCGCCATCGCTGGAGTTTCCCCAAGCAGCGACACGCGCCGCGCGAGACCACGACCGAGCGACATGCGGCCAGCGCCATCGAGACGCCCTTCGCCCTTCGACAAACTCGCGAAGAAGCGCGTGCCTTCGAGCTGCATGCGCGGATTCGTCACGCGGAGCGGGCTTTCCGCGCTTCCCGTCGCCTCGACAAACTCTTCTTGCACTGCATATCGAAGCCGCGTGCAGACAATGCGAGTCCCCGACTTACCGTCAAGTACTTCGACGCGCGGCCCAACGACATCAAATCGAATCTCGTCTTGTGAAGCCAGTTGGTCGGCAGGATCGGTCGCAGGCACCATGACAAGTCGACCACCGAAACTGACGGTGACACTGTCACTCTCCGACGCATCCTCAACCGACGTTTCCTGCAGTGACGCGTACGCATGCGGCACCAAGGCGAGTGCTGCTTGCGACGACAACGCCGAAGTCGATGCGATTGCAGCAGAGAGCGGAATTCGCGCGATCGAAGAAAGCCGCGTGTACATCGATGTTCCTGTGTCTCTCTCAGCGTCTCCGTCGCTCGACGGACGCGGCACGAATGCAAGATCGTCAAGCCCGCGCGACTCGAGGCTAAAGATCGCCACGATCTCTTCGCCCGTAATCGTGCTTCGAACGCCATCCTTGAGGCGCACAACTTCAACGCCACCAAGCATCGTCAAGCGATAGAACGGCGGCCGATCGTTCTTCTTTCCTGCATTCTTCGTCGCGGGCGCTGGCGCGTTCGGAGGCGATTGCGCCGATGCGGTTTCACGCGTTGTATCTGGCGTTGTTTCGCCCGAAGCAGTGGAGTTCGAATTCGCCGAGCCCGTCTCAGCGGACGTGATGGCATTCAATACGCCACCATCTGCCGCGCGCGCCTCTCTGCGCTTCGCGGCCATCGCGCGCGCAGCGCGATCGATCCGAATCGGTTCCGTCGCGCGGTCAACAATCAACTGTTCGAGCCCGTCGCCATCGGCATCGAGTTGCAGGGTCAAGCCTTCGCCCGCAAACGATCCCGCATCGGTCGAAACACGAACTTCTTTCGCGCAACGGACTTCACCGAGAACCCCGTCAAACTGCGCCTGTTCCGCAACCACGACGACCGCTGGCACATCGCGATCGATGTCCACCGTGCGCCCCGCCTCAGGACGGAACAAACGCACTTCGACGTCTTCTTCAAGCGTGCCCGACTCGAGCGCGCGACGCGGCACATATGCAACGCCCTTGCGCGCCGACAAGACAAGCACGCGACCATCTTTCATGTAGACCATCGAGCGCGGCTCGGTCATCGCGAGTTGGCTGCCCTGCAGCGGCTCCAACTTCGTCGCGCTGTATTGCTGCGCCAAGCGGCCGGTTTCGTCTGCAACCTGAATCCACGCGCCGGAAGCGAGCGAGACCGACGTTTGGTCGGCAATCGAACCTGATGCGCGCGCAAGTTCGTCCGCGGTCGCGATGCGCGGCGCGAGCAACTCTTGTGCTTCTTCGATACGACTCGGCTTCTTGCGACCAGAGGTGCCCGCGTCAAAGTTGATCGCCGCGACAATCACGAGCACCGCGAGCGCGCCTGCCGGCACCGCGAAAACAAGTCCGCGCCGACGCAACAGGAGATTTTCAAAGTCGAATCCAAAGTTGGAACGCTTCACGCAACACCTCCCGCTGGTGCGCCAAACTCCGGATCAAACGTACGCACCGCTTCAGCCCAACGACCTGCATCTTTGAGAATCCGCTCCACGGCCTCACGCACCGCGCCATTGCCGCCCGTGTGCGCAGTCACGAGGTGCGCGAGTTCAAGCACTTCCGGCGACGCATCGGCGACGGCAATCGCAAGCCCGCATCGACGAAGAATCGGAAGATCAGGAAGATCATCACCGATCATCGCAGCTTGCGATGGAACGAGCGCGAGATCTTTGAGGAGCGACTCAAACGCCGCGCCTTTGTCTTTCGATCCAGCGATGACATGTTTCACGCCGAGTTCGCGCAAACGATGTCGCAGGGCCATGCCGTTGCGACCAGTGATGACCGCGATCTCGAGTCCGATCTTCGACCACATCCGAAGCGCCGCGCCGTCGCGGACATGAAATCGCTTCGTCTCGTGCCCCGCGTCATCGATGGAAATTCCACCGTCCGTGAGGACGCCATCGACATCGAGGCAGAGCAGTCGAATATCGGAGGCCCGAACCTCAAGAGAACGGGAAGATTGGTCGCGTTGCGCGTCGTTCGCCACGGGGCGAGTGTACCCGCGGAGCACGTCTGCTTCTTCGCGCCTGCTCTTTCACGTCCGCTACTCGTCCGTCGACGACGCAAGAGATCGTTCGCGCTACGGCGCCGGAAGCGGCGCCTCACCGGTCGCCGCACCGAAGATCGCAAGCCCAAGACTGAAGTAGATCGCGGTCGTCGCCGTATCCGCGAGCACCAATGCGATCGGTCCGGCAGCGACACTCGGATCAAGCCGAAACGCGTGCAGAATCATGGGAATCGCACCACCCGCAACTGCGGCGAAAATCATGCTCAATCCAACGGCAGACAACATGGTCAACGCCCCCGCCGCGCCGCCTCCCCACATCAAACTCACCAACGCGACCACGACACCCGAACAGAGCGCCAACAGCGTCGCGGCGCCAAGTTCACTGCGCAGCGCTTTCAGCGCACTCGCCCAAGTTCTTCGGTCTGGATCGCTGCCGACCGTGAGCGCCAAGGACTGCATCGCGACACTCTCTCCGAGCGTCAATACGAGTGGGAGAAAGAACGCGAGGAGCACCACGCGTTCAAGGAGATCGGTGAAGAGGCGCGCAACGATCGCGCACAGAATGCCCCCGCCGATGTTGCAGCAAAGCCACGGCATGCGCATGCGGAAACTCTCGCCTGCCGTCAGTGTTTCTGGATGATCGACCGCGAGGCCGAGCGTCTGAAAGACCTGACGCACACGCTCGCGCTCCGCACGCTCAAGGCTCTCGCGGGCGTACTGCTCGACATCAATCGCGCCGACAAGCCGCCCATCGCCGTCAACCACCGGAAGCGCAAGCAAACGACTCTTCGCGAAGATCGCGAGCGCGTCGTCGAGCGAGGTTTCCATAGAGATCGTCGTCAGTTCCTTCCGCATCGCTTCCCGTACCGGCGTTTCCGGCGCGGCAAAAAGCAGCGCGCGCGTCGGCAATTGCCCGACAAGACGATCGTCGTCATCGAGGACATAGACATACACGACGGGGTGATCGATCGTCCGTGCACGCAGGTCTGCGAGAGCCTCACCGATCGTCTGACCGATGTTGACCGCGGTCTGCACCGAGCGAAGTCCGTGCAGCGCCGAAACCGCAAGCGCAGAGTTCGGGGATGTCTTTGTTCGTCGCCCAGGAGGCATCGGCGCAAGGTACTCGCTCGGACGCGGACTCTCTCGAACGACCGGCCACTACATGCTGTCTGGTTGCGGGATCAAGAGCGCGGTGACAATGTCGAAGATTGCGTGGGTCGCAGCCGCGATTCCAAAGCCCCGTTGGACGTAGAGCAAGCCGAAATAGAGTCCACCGCCGACAAAGAACAGGACCCGCGTTGGCAGCACCGAGCCATCGGGCCCCGCGAGCGGGTGATACACCGCGAACGCAATCGCTGCGAGTACGACCGCCGTCGCTGTCGCCGCGCCTCGCTTCAAGTTGGTGAGTTCAAGAAGCGCCCACGTGAGGACACCGATGAGCACCATGCGAAAAACGAGTTCTTCGTAGAGACCAGCACCGATCGACACAGCGATGCGCGCACCAAGCGGCAACGCACTGAATTGATCAACTCCCGCCGCTGGAACGAGTCGTTCAAGGAGCGCCGCAAAGACAAGCAGCGGCACCGCGAGCACCGTGCTCTCGACGAACATGCGCGCAACAACGGAGAGATCGACGATCCATGGGCCGCGCGAAAGCACGTGCTGCACAAGGAAGATCCCCGCGAGCAAAAAACCGGGCAACGAAAGTGCCACGGCGTCGAGCCCGAAAAGGTCAAAAAGGCGCAGAATCGCGAGGTGTGCGCCGTTCGTCACCAAACCGTCGGGCGAGCGAAGCGCGCGGACGAGTTCGTATTCGTAGTACGCAATGAACGGCAGCAGGAAGAACAACACTTCGAGCGGACGTCGCGACGCATCGAGATACGACCGTGTGAGAAAGTTGCCTCCCGCAGCAGCATCAAAGAAAGACCCGCCCTGCGCTGTACGCGCCGGAGCGGGTCTCGATTGCTTGCGTGATCGTTCGGCCATGAAAGAAGAGATCTTCCAAACGCGTCGATCAGCACTCAACATCTCTCGGTTGCACGTCCAAAGGAAAGCCACACACAAAAACTGAGTTTCGCTTCAATCCGCGCCACCGTTCGATTCGGCCTGAAAGACAGGAAATCGACAGCGCACGGTAGAAACGAGACTCGTCGTCGAGCGGGGATTACTTCTTCTTCTGGAGAGAAGCAACCTTTGCAGCCATGCGGCTCTTCCGACGCGCAGCAGTGTTCTTGTGGAGGGTGCCCGTCGCTGCGACCTTGTCGAGCGTACGAGCTGCCTTGCGCATTTCCTTCTCCGCCGCAACAGCGTCGCCCGAAGCAACGGCCTTGAGGAAGTCGGACATGTCGTTCTTCACGCGACGCTTGCGCCAGAGGTTGCGAGCGTTGCGGGCGGCGGATTGGCGGACGCGCTTCTTGGCTGATTCGGTATTCGGCACAGTCGATCCTGTGTGGCTAAGTTCTGCGTGCTCTCACTCGTACTCTCACACGGCGTAACTTCGCGCGTTGTGCGCGAGGCCGGCTCTCCAAACGGAGACGCCTCTCCCCCGCGATGCGTCGAGCCGCAGACCGCGCGACGACTTCGGGAGGATCAAGAATCATGCCGAATCGGAGCCCGAAATGCAAGGGGCTTGTCACATTTGATTCTCGGACACCCCGAGGCCCGCCCTTTCGTTCCCCCTCGTTCCCCCCCTCGTGCATCCTTCCGTCCCTCCTTGCCTCGTCCTGTTGATCTCTCACGGCCGTTCGCGCAAGCCGTCTACCCACCGGCGCGGTGTAGTTTGGCGAATGCCGACCACCCCCGAGAGGCGTCCGCACGATGGGTGCTCCCACCACCGATCTGGTGTGTTCGAACTTCAAGTGCACTCCGGAACCCCGTAGGT
>JAIYCA010000241.1 GCA_027488265.1 Planctomycetaceae bacterium | reverse complement strand
GACGAGTTTGACATCGGCAAACTAGGGACAGGCGAGGGCCAACAGGCGTATGGTCATGGCCTGTACTTCGCTGGCAATGAGGGCATTGCCAAGTATTACAGGGACACGCTCCGCTCTGAACTGCCATTGGTGCATATTGATGGCAAGAACACTGGAAAGCGTATCTCTGAGAGTGACTATCATGTCCAAAACATGATCAGAAACCTCATGACGCCTGAACAGTACCACGAGCATTTGCTCAACAGCCCAAACTACGCCTCCCTGCAAAAAGCCTACGCAGATGCAAGCGACGTAGACGAGGGTCTTGGCGTGACGGATAAAGACGTTGCCCAGTGGGAAATTGAAGATTTCCACAAGAAACTTGACGAAATCAAAGGATATTTTGGCAAAAAGGTCAGCGCGTTTGTTCCGAGCGGCCATATGTACAAGGTCAAGCTGAACGCCAAGCCGCACGAATTGCTGGACTGGGATGCGCCGTTGTCCGAGCAGCCAGAGGTGGCGCGGAAACTCGGATACGCTGATCCGGAAGAGATCAAGCGCCAGAAGGATTTCCACTATTCCAAGTTCAAGCCTTCAAGCGGGACCAGCTTTGAAGACCTTTTCAGACCCCTTGATCCAGAGGAAAATGAAGCCGCAGAGGCTCTTTCCAAAATGCCGCAGGAATGGGGCAACATGACCGGGAAGAGCCTGCACGACAGGCTGGTCGCCCATACCGGAAGCAAAAAAGGTGCTGCCGACGCCATGCAGGCTGCTGGCCTGAAGGGCATCAAGTACCGTGACGCTGGGTCGCGTGGGGACGACAAGGACGGCGATCCGACGCACAACTACGTCATGTTCCACCACGACCCCGTGAAGGTGGTGGATAAGTACGAGTACGGTGGAGTGGTCGGAAAGAGCGGAGGTGGCTCAATGGGTGACGACGACCAACCAGTCGATCTGGGCGTGGCCCGCGCCATGCGCCGCTTCAATCAGACCGACAACAACCCGCCGCCAGAGGT
The DNA here is from genome assembly GCA_027488265.1 of Planctomycetaceae bacterium. Taxonomy (GTDB): domain Bacteria; phylum Planctomycetota; class Phycisphaerae; order Phycisphaerales; family SM1A02; genus QWPT01. The sequence continues at coordinate 8,311 of JAIYCA010000241.1, read as the reverse complement.
GGAGGGCATCTTCAACCGCCTTGCTACCGCCAAGGATGCGGCGGCAGACGCCCACGAAACCGCCCAGAAGGCTGGGGCATTTGACAACGTCCAGATCGGCGACGTGCTTAAATACAAGCTTCACAGCGGCTACGCCCCCATGAAGGTGATCGGCCACGGCATGGTGCCTGTGAACCGCTGGGGTGGCATCAACCCACCGAAGTACGTCTACAAGGACCACTTCCCGGTGGCCCATGTGGAGTATCAAGACGCCTCCAAGGAGCGCAGAAGTACCGCAATCGAGTTGCTGGAAGACCGTGACCGCTATGACTTCCTCTCCGGCAGGCCGCGCGCCGTCCGTAAGCGTGGCGGTTTGGTCGACGCCGCACTGGCCGCAACGCGCCGCTTCACGAAGGACGGCAAGGCTGCTACAATGGCGCTGAAACCGAAGGGGAAATGATATGGCAGACCTAGTAAATCGTGCTTTGAAAATGACTGCTGCCATGCCAAGCCCCGTCATCTCTCAAAACTTACAGCCGTACCTTGGGCCATTTCGCTCCGGAACGCCGCCCTCCGACCCTGACCATCCCGCGCTCATTCCGCAGCGCCTTATCACCTCAAAGAAGCTTTTGGACACAAATTCCACCGCCAACACGGTCGATCTCGCTGCGCTCAAGTCAACTCCAAAGCTCTTCAACCAGCACATCGGCATTGTGCGCGGCTATCCCAACGTGCAAGCCAATGTCGCTCAGACCGCAAGCGACGATGACCTTGCAGAACACTTTGTTGATCACGCCACGAAAAATCTCTTGGCTCTCCATGACGCCGTTCCGCCCCAAGTTCGAGAGCGCGGCAAGAAGTGGTACGATGGTGCGCGGGCAATCACGGACGAATGGTCCAAGAGATACAACATCCCCGACCACGCGGTCGCTGGTGTCCTTGCGGCCATGTCGCCTCAGAAAGACTGGTATCAAAACGTATCACTGGCGCATCGCGTCATCCACACCATGAAGGGCATGGGAGAGGATTTCTATCACAAGTTTGCGTTCAGCCCTGAGATGGAAAAAACGCTGAAAGATACCGCCTCACTTAACAAACCGGAGTATGGCGGTATTCACGACATGGTCCGAGGCAAGTCTCTTGGCGATCTTGACCGCGCAAACATCCCAGATGACGAAAAGGCCATTGCCAAAGCCATGTGGATCAGGCTCCACGACCAGACCTACAACCCGAAAGAGTACAAAATCGTCAATCCCGAAGGCACGCTTGGCGACTTCGTGAAAACCAAATCGGGTGCGAACGCTGGCGCTGGGTGGGGTTCATTGACCGAGATTGCCAAAGCGGTTCAGGCTTTGGACACGTCCCATGACCCGGAGAAGCTGTCCGAACTCATGGGTGAAAAGCACAAGGTTCGTAACTTTTACAACAACATTCTGCATCCGAGATCGTCTAAGGGCGATGTTACCATTGATACCCACGCTGTGGCAGCAGCCCTGATGCGCCCGCTCTCCGGCAACTCCGTGGAGGTGGCGCACAACTTCGGTTCTTACGCTGGAAAGGGCCAGCCGAACGCTGGCGGTTCTTCTATTTCTGGCGTTCAAGGCACCTATCCGCTATATGCTGAAGCCTACAGGCGGGCCGCAAAAGCCCGCAACATCCACCCGCGTGAGATGCAATCTATCACATGGGAGGCAGTTCGCGGGCTGTTTCCAGATACCTTCAAGACGGCAAAAAACGCCAAGGACATCGACGGCGTTTGGGCCAGATACCGCAACGGGGAGATTAGCCAAGATGAAGCAAGAGATCAGGTCGTCAAAAAAGCAGGGGGCATCCGCCCGCCAACGTGGTTTGCAGGAAGCGCTAATCAGCCTCATGCGGCGCACGGGGGTGCCATTGACGCGAAAGGCGTATCTCGACTTGGAGTTTCACGGAAAGCCGCCGGAACATCTCACGGTCGAGCAGGAGATGGATATTCCTTCCATGTTCCAGCGGAAGGCGTGAGCAAAAACATCGAACGTGCAATGAACCTCACTTCGTTGTATTCTCTCGGCCACGACCGGGACGCCGGGTAACCTCAGAGGATCGTGACATGGATTTCAAAGCACTTCGTGCGAAGCGGAATGATAAGGCCCGCAGCCTGATCGAAAGCTCCGGCGGCAAGGTGGATAGCTCCGACTTCACCCCAGCCGAACTGCTGAATGCCGACGCCAAGACTGGGATGCGCCCGATCTCGCGCCGCGCGTTCAAGACTGGCGGCAAGGTTGATGGCGATGAAGCCAAGACCAACCTGTCCCGCGCGCCGCGTGGCTTCAAGGAAACCGTCGGTCTGGCCAACACCAACCAGAAGGACGCCAACGAGGAGCGCGAAGGCGTCAAGCACGTCGGCGGCTTCAAGAAGGGTGGCCGCGTTGCCAAAGAGGATGGCGGCATGACCACGTCCCTGCGTCCCAAGCCGCTCCCCAGCATGGCTCCCATGACCTCAATGCGCCCGAAACCGCGCCCCGCAGACTTGGCAGAGCGTGCTGAAGAAGCCAAAACTCAAGCCATGCTTGAAAGCGCAGAGCGCGGCGCGGCACGCGAAGGCCAAGACCGCGAGATGTTTGGCCGCAAGAAGGGTGGCAAGGTCGAAGGCTCCGCTCAGGACATGCGCGAAGACAAGATGCTGGCCAAGAAGCATGGCATGTCGATGAAGGAGTGGGAGAAGTCCCCGGAAGACAAGAAGCACGACGCGCCGAAGCGTGCCAAGAAAATGGACGGCGGCGGCATGGAAATGCTTTCCCCCGCCGTCCGCATGATGAAAGACCCCAAAAAAGCAATTGCTGGAGGCATTCTGGCTGGCATGAAGAAGGGCGGCAAGACTGAAGCAGCCCACGACAAGGGCTGCCCCTGCAAAGCCTGCGGTGGCGCGATGATGGGCAAGAAGGATGGCGGCGGTCTCTACGCCAACATCCACGCCAAGCGTGAGCGGATTAAGGAAGGCTCCGGCGAAAAGATGCGGAAGCCCGGTTCTGAGGGCGCGCCGACCGCGTCGTCGTTCAAGGCATCCGCGCGCACGGCCAAGGACGACGATGACCGCATGGCCCGTGCCACTGGTGGCCGCGCTGGCAAGGGCAAGACCAACATCGTGATCAACGTCATGCCCCACACCGCCAACAAGCCTGCCGCTGGCATCCAGCCGCCCATGCCCCCGATGCCGCCCGTTGGTGGCCCGCCCCCGATGGCACCGCCGCCCGCTCCGCCGATGCGCCTGCCGCCCGGTCTGGGTGCCGCTATGGAAGGTGCTGCTGGCGCTGGCCCGATGCCCGGTGGCCCGATGCCCGGTGGCCCGATGCCCGGTGGCCCCCGCCCGATGCCTCCGATGATGGCTCGCAAGGATGGCGGCAAGGTCTACCCGAAGATGAAGTTCGGGGCTGGCTCCGGTAAGGGCCGTCTTGAAAAAATCGACGAGTATGGTAAGAACGCCTAAGGCACGCCCTCCCAGTGCCTACTCGCGGCCTCCGGCAATCCTCCTCTGCCGGGGGCCGCAACTAAAAATGAGTGATTAAGATGATACAGACGACAAGCAGCGTTTTCGAGCGCGAGCTTCGTAGACTGATAAGCGAAGAGCGACATCACATCGCCACCAACATCGTTGGGGGTCACTCCATCACGTCAATGGAACAATACCGCGAGGCTGTCGGGAAGATCGCCGCGTTGGATATGGTCATCGACCTCTGCGATGACGCCCAGACAATCGTCAACAAAACCCTCTGAAGGATTAAACATGCCACATATGCCGATGTTGCACGAAAAAGACCCAAAGCTTTCTCTCCTTGAGGAGCTTGGTGACATTTCTAATGTGGAACTTTTCCACAATCAAGTCCTTTTGGCGACGTATTTGCGTCCCACAAAAACAAAGTCGGGCCTGATCCTGACCGACAGCCACGTCGACGAAGACCGCTACCAGTCCAAGGTCGGCCTGCTGGTCAAGCGCGGCCCGCTGGCGTTCGAGCAGGACGGCAACTGGTTCTCCGGCATGGAGTTCAACGACCACGACTGGCTGATCTTCCGCCCGTCGGACGGCTGGTCGATCACCGTGAACAACGTCCTCTGCCGCATCTTCGACGACGTAAACATCAAGGGCCGGGTCGATAATCCCGATGCCGTGTATTGAGGAGCGAAAGCATGTCGGATACCGATGAAGAACTGGAACTGGAGCTTCCCCAAGAGGTCGAAAAGGAGGAAGAGCCGGATTACATCACCGATCTGAAGCGCCAGCTTGAGGCTGAACGCGCTGGGCGTCAGGCTGCGGAGCAAAGGCTGCACCAAGCGGCCCGCGAGGTCCACAGCGCCCGCAGTGAGGTGGATGAAACCAACCTCCAACTGGTGGTGAACGCCATCGACACGGTCAACCGTGACATGGAACTCCTGAGCCAAGCTCACACCTTTGCCATGCAGAGCGGCGACTTCGACCGCGTGACCAAAATCCAGCGGGAAATGTCGGCAAACGAGGCCAAATTGCTCCAGTTGGAGAATGGCCGTCAGGCAATGGAGAGCGCCCCGCGCAAACCGGAGCCTGTTGCGCCCCCGGCAGACCCTGTGGAGGCTTTTGCCTCGCAACTGTCGCGCCGCAGCGCCGACTGGGTCCGTCAGCACCCCGAATTTGTGACCGATCAGCGCCTGAACGCCAAAATGATCGCCGCCCACAACCTCGCAGTCGCTGATGGCATCCCCACCGACACCGACGAGTACTTTGAGGCCATTGAAAACACGCTGAAAGTGACCCGCAAGGCCGCTCAGACCGAGACCGATGACCAATATGCGGCCAAAACGGTGCGCCGCCGTGACGCAGCCCCCGCCGCAGCCCCGTCAAACCGTGGGAACCAAACCGCAGGCTCCAATGTGATCCGCCTGTCGGCTGCCCAGCGCGAGATGGCGGAGATGATGGGAATGAAACCGGAGGATTACGCCAAGAACTTGGTCGCCCTCAAGAAGGAAGGGAAAATTCAATGACGCTCCGCCCAAACATGCGCCCCGAAGCTTCGGTTGCCGAGACCCCGCGCGAACGCGCCGCCCGCCGTGCCGCTGAATTGCGCGGCCACGACACCGATATTGGCGATGACTACAACGATGAATACTACATTGAACTGGGCATCATCCCCGACGGCTGGTCTTACGAGTGGAAGACCCGCACCGTCCTCGGCGCTGAAGACCCCGCGCACCAAGTCGCACTGGCCCGCAAGGGCTGGGAGAGCGTTCCTGCCAGCCGTCACCCTGAATTGATGCCGATTGGCTACACGGGCGCTGAGATCACCCGTAAGGGCATGGTTCTGATGGAGCGCCCGCTGGAGATCACGCAGGAAGCGCAGCGCAGGCTGTTGCTGGCAGCACGCACCCAGATGCGCGACAAGGAAGCGCAGTTGACGCAGGCCAAGAGCAACGAGTTTGACCGCACCAACAAGGGCGACCCGTTGGTCAAGATCAACAAGAAGTACGAGGCGATCCCGATCCCTGAATGATCAAGGCGGTAACAATCTACAACAAGATCAACCGCCTGCGCCGCGTCATCCGAGAAGAAGGAAGTCCAAGGGTGCAGGCGGCGTGGGAAGAAATCGAACCGCACGTTTCCGCATTTATCAACGCAGAGAGTGTTGACAAGCCAACAAAGTAAATGTAGCTTCAGAATTGCTCGAATGTTCGGGTGGGGTTAAGAAGATGATGGGGGGCCTCGGTCCCCCATTGTCACATCTGGAGGGGTGTGATGGAACTGGCAGAGAGAATGCAGAAGACGGTGGTGGGCCAAGTAACGTGGGCCAATCCCGATCTGGGCAAGAAGTGCCTTGATTGCGCCCACCTCACTCCGGCACCGAAGACCAAAGGCAGGCCGATGCACATCTGCGCTTTGGTACGCGTGGTGTCTGGAGCCAAGGGTGTCCCGTACGATGCAGAACGGGCCATCGCGTGTTCCAAGTTCGCAGCGGTTGACACTGCCACAAGCGAATAGTAACACATCGGACAGTCTCGTGGTTGGGACTTCCCTTCGGGGTGACAGGCCGGAAAGACGGCCACCAGTTTTTGCGCGATGGAGCAGTCCGGTAGCTCGTCTGGCTCATAACCAGAAGGTCGGGGGTTCAAATCCCCCTCTCGCAACCAAGCAGGCGACGGAGCCTAAAACACCGTGACAGGTCGGAAAGACGGCCACCATTCCCTGACCAGCGGATAGCTGGCGACAATGCGGCAAGTGTCGATCTTTTGTCATTGGTCAAACACCGCAAGCCAAGGGCTTCCTTCTCCAAGCGCCTTGGCAACCTCTTTCCCGCGAACATGGACCGCACAGGAACCATAATAAAGGCCGGAAAGAGGCCCGCTGGACAAACCAACAAATTCCTGTATTCTGTCAGCCATTCTCCCCCCGGCGTGGGAGACTGAACAATTCCCCGGTTCTACAGTCGCCCCGGCGCGCGATGATGGACCTCCTGAAAAGGAGACCTCCGACATGGCGAACACCTTTGCGCCAAACGGCTTTTCCCAGTACTCCGGTGCTGGTTCTGCTCCTACCTATGAGCAGACGATGGCTGCCATCGCTTCTGGCAACACGACCCCGATCTTCCTGAACGACCCTGTCATGCAGGCCACGAACGCCACTGGCGTTGGCACTGGCTATATCGCTCAGGCAGTCAGCCCAGTGACCTTGACCGTCGCCGCCACTGGTATCGCCACTGTGGCGACCGGAGCAATGACCATCACCTTCACCGCGATTGCAAGCTCGACCGCAAACATCCCGACGTTCGCCTCGACCAACTGGGCACCGCCCGTGGGTTCGACTATCGTCGTGACCAACGCAACTGGCGTTCCGAACGGTGCATTCACCGTGGTTTCTGCCACCTCGACGACCGCTGTGGTGCAAAGCACGACGACCACTGCCGCAACGTCTTCGACGTCCACCCCGGTGGTCACCGTCTACGTTCCGGTCGCTGGCGTGTTCGCAGGCTGCAAATACCTGTCCACGTCGCAGAAGCGCACCGTCTGGTCGAACTACTGGCCCGGTTCGGACACCTCAAACGACGTTGAAGCCTACGTCATCACCGACCCGAACGCCCGCTTCTCGGTCCAGACTGGCAACTCGAACACCACCGCCACGGCTGTGGGTCAAGCTCAAGTTGGCGAGAACATCGGCTTCGCGTGGAACGACAGCACCACCACGGGCGAAACCAACGGCAACACCGCCAACGGCCTCTCGGACTACTTCGCTGACCAGTTCACGCTGTCCTCGGCTGGCGTCACTGGCGCGAACTCGTTCCTGCCGTTCCGCATCATCGCCATCCAGAACTACCTGCCCGGTCAGGCTTCGCCGCTTTCGGGCATCAATGGCAACGACGCGACGGCTGGCTACAACCGTATCGTTGTTGGCTTCAACAACGCTATGCCCCGCAACTTCGCTGGCATGTAAGGAGCATTGAGAAATGGCTGTTAATCTTTCTGCCATCAAAGACCTTCTGCTCCCCGGCTTGCGTGGGATCGAAGGCAAGTACGAGATGATCCCATCTCAGTATGACAAGCTGTTCACGAAGCACAATTCGAAGATGGCGCTTGAACGCACCGCTGAGATGCGCTTCCTCGGCTTCGCCCAACTGAAGACCGAAGGTGGCCAGACCTCCTTCGACAACGGCGCGGGCGAGCGCTACATCTACAACCAAGAACACGTCGAAATTGGTCTGGGGTATGCGATCACCCGCAAGGCCATCGACGACAACCTCTACAAGACGCAGTTCCAGCCGTCGAACCTCGGTCTGATCGAGTCCTTCCAGCAGACCAAGGAAATCTATGCGGCGAACATCTTCAACACTGCCACCACCTACAACGCCTCCATCGGCGGTGACGGCGTGGCCCTGTTGTCGCTGAACCACCCCATTGACGGCGGCGTGGTGGCCAACACCCCGACCATCCAAGTGGAACTGAACGAAGCGACCCTGTTGAGCGGCATGATCTCCGTCCGTACCAACTTCCGCGATCAGGCAGGCCTGAAGGTCTTCGCCCGTGCGCGCAAGCTGGTGGTCCCGCCGCAACTGGAACCCGTGGCCATCCGCCTGACCAAGACGGAACTGCGCCCCGGCACCGCTGACAACGACGTGAACGCGATCATGTCCACCGCTGGTGGCCTGCCGGAAGGCTACATGGTCAACGACTTCTTCACGTCGGCCTCGGCATGGTTCCTGCTGACCAACATCGACGGCCTGTCCTACATGGAGCGTGTCAAGTTTGAAACCGACATGCAGGTGGATTTCGTCACAGATAACTTGTTGGTTAAAGGCTACGAGCGCTACTCGTTCTCGTACTACAACTGGCGTTCGAT